>JAEZCR010000029.1 GCA_023433465.1 Pseudomonadota bacterium
CGTACGCGGTGCCGCTCATGCGCGCATCGGAGATGCGCACCATGTCGGTGATGCCCTTGCGCAGCACCTTCGGCGGCAGCGGCATGTTGCCGACCTCGGCCATGCCGGGATAACCCTTCGGGCCGCAACCCTTCAACACCATGACGCTGTTCTCGTCGATGTCGAGGTTCTCGTCGTCGATCTTCGCCTTGAAGTCCTCCATCGATTCGAACACCACGGCCTTGCCGCGATGCTTGAGTAGTTTGGGCGTCGCGGCGGACGGCTTGATCACCGCGCCATCGGGCGCGAGGTTGCCGCGCAGGATCGCGATGCCGGCCTTGTCCTTGAACGGCTGCGCGTATTCCTTGATGACGTCACGATTCCAGCAGGGCGCGTCCGCGATGTTCTCGCCTATGGTCTTGCCGTTCGCGGTCAACGCGTCCTTGTTGAGCACCTGCGCGATCTCGCGCAGGACCGCGGGCAGACCACCGGCATTGAAGAAGTCTTCCATCAGGTACTTGCCCGACGGCTGCAGGTCGAGCAGGCATGGCAGCTGCGAAGCGAGCTTGTCCCAGTCGTCCAGCTCGAGCTTTACACCGAGTCGTCCCGCGAGCGCGAGCAGATGGATGACGGAATTCGTCGAACCACCGATCGCGGCGTTTGCCTTGATCGCGTTCTCGAACGCCGCGCGCGTGAGGATCTTCGAGAGCACCAGGTCTTCGCGCACCATCTCGACGATGCGCCGTCCCGAAAGCTGGGCAAGACGGTAACGCCGCGCATCGACCGCCGGGATCGCCGCGTTGCCGGGCAACGAAACGCCGAGCGCCTCCACCATGCTCGCCATCGTCGACGCCGTTCCCATGGTCATGCAGTGCCCTTTCGAGCGATGCATACAGGATTCGGCAGCCGTGAATTCCTCTTTTGACATCTTTCCCGCGCGCACGTCTTCCGACATCTGCCAGACGCCCGTACCGGAACCTATCTGCTTGCCGCGGTAGTGACCGGACAACATCGGCCCACCCGAGACGCCGATCGTCGGCAGGTCGCAACTCGCCGCGCCCATGAGCAACGACGGCGTTGTCTTGTCGCAACCCATGAGCAGCACGACGCCATCGATCGGATTGCCGCGAATCGATTCCTCGACATCCATGCTCGCGAGATTGCGGAACAACATCGCGGTCGGCTTGAGCTGCGTCTCGCCGAGCGACATCACCGGAAATTCCAGCGGAAAACCGCCCGCTTCGTACACGCCGCGTTTCACGAACTCGGCGATTTCACGGAAGTGGCCGTTACACGGCGTGAGCTCGGACCACGTATTGCAGATGCCGATGACCGGGCGGCCGTCGAACAAGTCGTCGGGATAGCCCTGATTCTTGAGCCAACTGCGATGGAGGAAGCCGTCTTTGTCCTGCTTGCCGAACCAGTCCTGGCTTCGCAGCCGCTTCACTTTCGAATCCATCGTCACGCCTCTGATTTGCCGACGCGCACAATCGCACAAGCACCAGCAGAATATCTATACTCGCGCGATCCCGTTTTCGTCCGCTGAGACATTCGAATGCCAATGGACCGTCGCGAGTCGCCCGCGGCCCTCACCGGGGGGGCCATCTACCCGTCGCTGCGCGGGCGGAGCGTGTTCATCACGGGCGGTGGTTCTGGAATCGGCGCGTCTCTGACGGAAGCCTTCGCAAGACAGGGATCGCTCGTTGCATTTGTTGATATCGCAGAAACGCCCTCGCAGGCGCTCGTGCAGAAGATCGAACTAGCGGGACATCCTCGCCCGTGGTACCGCAAGACCGACGTCACCGACATTCCCGCGTTGCAGGCCGCCATCAGGGACGCCGCGCGCGACATGGGCGATTTCCACGTGCTCATCAACAACGTGGCCAACGACGAGCGCCACAACTTCATGGACGTCACGCCCGAGTATTACGACGAGCGCATCGCGGTGAACCAGCGGCCCGCGTTCTTCGCGATGCAGGCTGTCGTCCCCGCCATGAAGAAGATGGGCGGTGGTTCGATCATCAACTTCGGTTCCAACTCCTATGGAGCGAAGGGCCGCAACATGCCGGTGTACACGACGGCGAAGTCGTCGGTGATCGGCTTGACGCGCGGCATGGCCGCCGAACTCGGCGAGCACCGCATCCGCGTCAACGTCATCACGCCCGGCTGGATCATGACCCCGCGCCAGGTCGAGAAGTGGCTGACGCCCGAGGGCGATCTCGAGATCAAGCGCAACCAGGTGCTGCCCGACAAGGTGACGCCCGAAGACGTCGCGCCGCTCGCATTGTTCCTCGCATCCGACGATGCGCGCGCCTGCTCGGCCCAGGAATACATCGTCGACGCCGGGTGGCTCTAACTAATGAAACTGCTGCAATACATCGATGCCGGACGGACGCGAGTGGCGCTGGTCGCCCAGGATGGCTCCCTGCGCCCGCTTGCCCGTTTCACCACGACCTACCAACTCGCCGAGCGCGCGATCGCGGAGCGCCGCACGCTCGATGACATGGTGAAGGCGGAAGCGCTCGACGCGCCGATTTCGTACGACGACCTGCTGCGCGACGGCCGGCTGCTGCCGCCGCTCACGCACCCCGATCCCGCGCACACGCTGGTCGCGGGCACGGGCCTCACGCATCTCGGCAGCGCCGCCGCGCGCGACGCGATGCACCAGAAGATTTCGGGCCAGGCCGAGCTCACCGACTCCATGAAGATGTTCAAGTGGGGAGTCGAGGGCGGCAAGCCGAAGGGCGACGCGCCGGGCACGCAGCCCGAGTGGTTCTACAAGGGTAATGGCGGCAACGTCGTCGCCTGCGGGCAGTCCATCCGCTCACCCGACTTCGCGGAAGATCACGGCGAGGAGCCGGAGCTCGTGGGCCTCTACGTCATCGACGACAACGGGCGGCCGCACCGGCTCGGCTTCGCGATCGGCAACGAGTTCTCGGACCACGTGACCGAGCGCCGCAACTATCTACTGCTCGCGCACTCGAAGCTGCGGCAATGCGGCGTCGGGCCGATGCTCAACACCGGCGCACCCCCCGCGCACCTGGAGGGCACGAGCCGCATCCGCCGCGGCGCCGAGGTGCTGTGGCAGAAGCCCTTCCTCACGGGTGAAGCGAACATGAGCCACACGTTCGCGAATCTCGAATATCACCATTTCAAGTACCGGCAGCACCGCGTGCCGGGCGACGTTCACGTCCATTTCTTCGGCACGGCGACCGTGAGCTGCGCCGACGGCATCAGGACTCAGGCGGGCGACGTGTTCGAAATCGACCTGCCGGCGCTCGGCGCGCCGCTCGTCAACAGACTCGAAATCGAGCCGGGCGGCCTCGGGCCCAACACCACCGGCCAGCTTTGACCAACGGGGGACTCATGACTCACATCTCGCGGCGCTTCGGCCCGATCCTTCTCTGCGTTGCCATGGTCGGCGCCCTTCTGCTCGCGGGATGTACGCGCGAAAAGAAAGATGACCGCATCGTGCTCGGCTTCAGCCAGATCGGCGCCGAGAGCGAGTGGCGCACCGCGAACACGGAATCGATCAAGGCGGCCGCGGCCCTCAGCAACATCGATCTGCGTTTCGCCGATGCTCAGCAGAAGCAGGAAAACCAGATCAAGGCGATCCGTTCGTTCATCGCGCAGAAGGTCGACGTGATCGCGTTCTCGCCGGTGGTCGAAACCGGCTGGGACACGGTGCTGCAGGAAGCCAAGACCGCGGGCATTCCCGTCATCCTCACCGACCGCGCGGTGACCAGCGACCCGTCGCTGTACGTGGGTTTCATCGGTTCGGATTTCGTCGAGGAAGGCCGCAAGGCGGCGCGCTGGGTGCTCGACGAATACAGGGACGCCGCCGGCGACGTGAACATCGTCGAACTACAGGGCACGGTCGGCTCGGCACCCGCGAACGATCGCAAGAAGGGTTTCGAGGAAGTCATTTCCGCGGAGCCGCGTTTCAAGATCATCCGCTCGCAGTCGGGTGACTTCACGCGCTCGAAGGGCAAAGAGCAGATGGAGTCGATCCTGAAGTCCGAGACGCGCCCCATCCACGTGCTCTACGCGCACAACGACGACATGGCGATCGGCGCCATCCAGGCGATCGAGGAAGCGGGAAAGAAGCCGGGCAGCGAGATCAAGATCGTGTCGATCGACGCCGTGAAGGGCGCGTTCGAGGCGATGATCGCGGGCAAACTCAACGTCACCATCGAGTGCAATCCGCTCCTAGGACCGCAACTGATGACCTCGGTCACCGAGGTCGTCGCGGGCCGGCCGATTCCGAAGCGCATCGTCGTGGAAGAAGGCGTCTTCCCGATGGAGACGGCGAAGCAGCACATCCAGTCGCGCACGTACTGAACGCGACCGCCATGGGTGATCCCGCCATTGTGCTCGAGGCGCGCGACATCGCGCGCGCCTTCCCCGGCGTGCAGGCGCTCGCCGGCGTCGAGCTCACGTTGCGCGCGGGAGAAGTGCACGCGCTGATGGGCCAGAACGGCGCCGGCAAGTCGACGCTGATCAAGGTCCTCACCGGCGTGCACGCGCCCGATGCCGGCACGATCAAACTACTTGGCGCGGAGGTGCGGCCGACCTCGCCGTTGCACGCGCAGGACCTGGGCATCAGCGCCGTCCATCAGGAAAGCCACCTGCTGCCGAATCTCACCGTCGCGGAGAACATCTGCGCGGGACGGTATCCCCGCCGGCCGTGGATGCGTGGCGGCGGCATCGACTGGCCCGAGACCAACCGTCGGGCACGCGCGCTGCTCGCCGACCTCGGCATCGACATCGACGTCGAACAACTCGCGGGCGGGTTGCCCGCGGCGCTGCAGCAGCTCGCGACCGTCGCACGCGCCGTCTCGACCGACGCACGGGTACTGATCCTCGACGAGCCCACCTCGAGCCTCGACGCCGGCGAAGTGCAGGCGTTGTTCGCGCTGATCCGCAAGCTGCGCGACAAGGGCGTCGCGATCCTGTTCGTCACGCATTTCCTCGACCAGGTCTACGAGATCTGCGACCGCATCACCGTGCTGCGCAACGGGAAGTTCGTCGGCGAGTACGCCTGTTCGCGCCTCGACGCGCATGCGCTCGTGGCCGCGATGGTCGGACGCGAGATCGCGATGGCTACGGCGCCTCCGTCCCCGGGCGACCAGACTACCGCCGGCGCAACCGCTTCGAGCGCCGTGCCCGTGCTCGCCGCGCGCGGCGTCTCGCGCCGCGGCCAGCTCCAGCCGATGGACCTCGAACTGCAGCGCGGCGAAGTGCTCGGACTCGCGGGCCTGCTCGGCTCGGGCCGCACCGAGCTCGCGCGCGTACTGTTCGCGCTCGACGCGCGCGACTCGGGCGAGATCTCGATCGACGGCCGGCCCGTCGCGCTCGAATCGCCCGCGGACGCGCTGAAGCTCGGCCTCGGCTTCTGCCCAGAGGACCGCAAGGAAAGCGGCATCGTCGCGGAGCTTTCCGTGCGCGAGAACATCGTGCTCGCGCTGCAGTCGCGCATGGGCCTCGCGAAGTTCCTGCCGCCCGCCGAACAGCGCGCGATCGCGGAGAAGATGGTGGCGGCGCTCGGCATCAAGACCGCGAGCATCGAAACACCGATCGGCCAGCTTTCGGGCGGCAACCAGCAGAAGGCGATCATCGCGCGCTGGCTCGCCACCAACCCGCGCGTCCTGATCCTCGACGAGCCGACGCGCGGCATCGACATCGCCGCCAAGCAGGAACTCATGAACGAAATTCTCGCGCTGGCGCGCGGCGGAACGGCGGTGCTGTTCATCTCCGCGGAAATCGAGGAAGTCGTGCGCGTCTCGGATCGCATCGTCGTCCTGCGCGACCGCGCGAAGGCCGGAGAGCTGCCGCGCGGCGCGAGTGATGACGCGGTGTACGCGATCATCGCCCAGTCCACGAGCCACACCGCCGCGACCCCCGGGGCCTCCGCATGAAACGCCTGCGCGAACATGCGTTGTTCTGGCCAGCCACCACGCTCCTGCTGCTGCTCGCCGCGAGCGCGCTGTTCAATCCGTCGTTCCTCTCGATCACGTGGCAGGACGGGCACTTCTACGGCAGCGTCATCGACATCCTGAATCGCGCGGCGCCGCTCATCATCGTCTCACTGGGCATGACGCTCGTGATCGCCGTGCGCGGCCTCGACATTTCCGTCGGCGCGGTCGTCGCGATCTCGGCCGCGGTCGCGGCGCTCATGATCGGCGGCAGTTTCTCCGCCGACGGCGCGGTCGAAAGCCGCTATCCACTGTGGCTCGCGCTCGGCACGGCGCTCGCGGTCGCGGCGGCCTGCGGATTGTGGAACGGCATGTTGGTCGTGAAGGCGGGCATGCAACCCATCGTCGCGACACTCATCCTCATGGTCGCCGGGCGCGGGATCGCGCAGCTGCTCACCGGCGGCCAGATCATCACTATCTATTACGCCCCGTTCTTCGCGCTCGGCAACGGCTATCTGCTGGGGCTGCCCGTCGCATTGTGGATCGCGGCGCTCACGTTCGCCGCGCTCTGGCTGTTGCTGACCCGCACGGCGCTCGGACTGTTCGTGCGCGCCATCGGCGGCAATCCCGAGGCCGCGCGCGTGGCCGGAGTGCGTTCCTCGGCCATCAGCCTGTGCGTGTACACGTTCTGCGGCTTCGCGGCCGGTATCGCCGGTCTCATCGTGAGCTCGAACGTCAAGAGCGCGGACGCCAACAACGCAGGCAACTTGCTCGAGCTCGACGCGATTCTCGCGGTGACGCTCGGCGGCACGGCGCTCACGGGCGGCCGTTTCACGCTCGCCGGCACCGTGATCGGCGCGCTGATCATCCAGACGCTGACGTCGATCATCTACTCGTTCGGAGTACCGCCCGAGGTCAATCTCGTGGTGAAGGCCGCGCTCGTGTTCGCGGTGATGCTGTTGCAGTCGGCGGAGTTCCGCTCGCTGGTGTGGCGCGCCGCGCGCACCGATAAACCCGCCGCGGCGCGTGCCGACGAAGGGGCGGCGCCATGAACGGCGTGATGAATCGCCGCCTGCTGCCGCTCGCCGTGACGATGGCGCTGTTCGTCGCGATGGCCGCGTACGGCGCGCTGCGTTACGACGCGTTCCTCTCGCCGCAGGTGTTCCTGAACCTGATCATCGACAACGCGTTCCTGTGCATCGTCGCAGTCGGCATGACGTTCGTGATCCTCTCGGGCGGCATCGATCTGTCCGTCGGAGCGGTGATCGCGCTGACGACCATGATCTCCGCCGCGCTGCTCGCCGCGGGCTGGAATCCGTACGCGGCGATGGCGGTGGTGCTCGTCATCGGCGCCGTGTTCGGCGGACTGCAGGGTTACCTGATCCAGCGCTTCGGGCTCGCGCCGTTCATCGTCACGCTCGCCGGCATGTTCCTCGCGCGCGGTTGCTGCTATCTGATCAGCACCGAGTCGATCCCGATCGTCGATCCCACCTACGGGGCGATCGCCCAGGCCCGCATTCCGGTCGGCCCGGACGCCTCCCACACCGTCGGCGGGATCATCGCCCTCCCCGTGGTCGCGATCGCGATTCGCATTGCGCACGCGACCGAGTTCGGCCGCACCGTGTACGCGATCGGCGGCGGCGAAGCCTCGGCGCGGCTGATGGGCCTCAAGGTGGATTCGACCAAGATCGGTGTCTATCTACTGAGCGGCCTGAGCGCGGCGCTCGCCGGCATCGTCATGACGTTCTACATGCTCTCGGGCTACAGCCTGCACGCCATGGGCCTCGAGCTCGACGCCATCGCCGCCGTGGTCATCGGCGGCACGCTGCTGGCGGGCGGCGTGGGGTACGTCGCCGGAACGTTGTTCGGCGTGCTGATTCTCGGCATCATCCAGACTCTAATCGCGTTTGACGGGAGCCTGAGTTCATGGTGGACGCGAATCGTCGTAGGTGCCTTGCTCTTGCTCTTCTGCCTCTTGCAGCGGCTCTTCGAGGGGCGAACGCACAAGGCCCAGTAAGCGCAGAGGCGCAGGCGCGCCCGTTCGGCAAGCTCGCGGACGGCAGCCAGGTCGACGCCTACACGCTCGGCTCTCCCGACGGCCTGCAGGCCGAAATCCTCACCCTGGGCGGTACGCTGCGCAGCCTCACGCTCCCGGTGCGTGGCAAACGCATCCCGCTCGTGCTCTCGCTGCCCGACCTTCCGGCCTACCTCAAGGACACCTCTTATCTCGGCCAACTGGTCGGCCGCTACGGCAACCGCATCTCGGGCGCGGCCTTCGAGCTCGACGGCAAGAAATACACGCTCACGGCCAACAACGGCCCGAACACGCTGCACGGCGGCGAGGTCGGGTTCGGCAAGTACATCTGGACGGTGCTCGGCGCGGGCGGCAGCGCGCGCAACAGCTACGTGAAGCTGCTGCACCGGTCACCCGCGGGCACCAACGGATTCCCGGGCAATCTCGACGTCACCGCGCTGATCAGCGTCTACGAGAACACGCTCACGCTCGCCTTCGAGGCGACCACCGATGCGCCCACGCCGATCAGCCTGACCTGGCATCCCTACTTCAACATCTCCGGCGATCCGGGGCGGCCGATCGACGAGCAGACCCTGCGCATCGCGGCGAAACACTATCTACCGATCGGCGAATCGCGCGCACCCACGGGTGAGATCGCGCCGGTGGCCGGCACGCCGTTCGACTTCCGGCGCGCGAAGACGCTGCGCGTGCCGCCGCCCTCCTCGCACCCGCAGATCGCTCTCACCGGCGGCTACGACCATTGCTGGGTGCTGGACAAGGATGCGCGGGTGGCCGCGGAACTGTTTTCACCGGCGAGCGGCCTGCGCATGCGCGTGAGGACCAACCTGCCCGGGCTGCAGGTGTACGGCGCCTATCACCTGAGGAGGGTGTATCCGGGCTTGCATGCCGTGTGTCTCGAGCCGGAGAATTTCCCAGACGCGCCGAACCATGCGAATTTCCCGAACAGCATCCTGCGGCCCGGCGAGACCCACAAGTCCTACATGAGCTTCACATTCCTGGCGTGACATCATGAAACACATCTGGCTGGTCCTCGCGCTGTGCTTCGCCGCGAACGCCGCGCAGGCCGCATGCGCCGAGAAGCGCACGCGCGGCCTCAACTTCATGCTGCTCACTGTGCCCGAGGACGCGCCGCGGCCGAAGAGTGTCGATGACTTCAGGTTCATCGACGACACCACGACCTTCGAGCAGATCACCGCGAAGATCGGCCCACCGGACGCGGCCGACGGACAGACCCGACCCATCTACATCTATTGCCTCGACGACGGCGTGGAAGTGGTCATGCGGCTCTCGAAGGACGGTACGCTCGTCGAATCCGTTCGCGCCGACGGCGACGACATCTTCAAGCGCAAGAAGAAGAAATAGCCGCGCGAAGGCGCAGGGCCCGCCGGGCGGTTATCATCCCGGCGCGTGAAAGCCGAGTACTTCAAACCCCGCTATTGGCCGACCTGGCTCGGCCTGGCGTTCCTGCGGGTCTTCGAACCCATGCCCCACCGTCTGCTCTATCTACTCGGCCGCTGGATCGGATTGTTCCTGCACCTGTTTCCCACGCCGTTCAAGCACATCGCCCGCCGCAACATCGAGCTGTGCCTGCCCGAGCTTTCCGAGGCCGAGCGTGCGCGCATCCTGCGCGAGCACTTCGCCGGCCTCGGCTGCGCGTTGTTCGAAACCGCGATCAGCTGGTGGTCCTCGAACGAGCGCATCCGTCGCATCACGATGATGACGGGCCTCGAGCACCTGGAAGCCGCGCAACGCACCGGTCGCGGCGTGTTGCTGCTGTCCGCGCATTTCAATTCGATCGAGATCGGTTGCCGGGCGCTCGCGGCGCGTCTGCCGCTCAACGTGATGTACCGCCCCACGAAGAACGAACTCATCGGCGAGTTCGTGCATTCGCGGCGCGCGGTACAGACTAAACGCGCGATTCCGCGCGACGACGTGCGCACGCTGGTCAAGGCGCTCAAGGAAGGCGACGTCGTCTGGTACGCGCCCGACCAGAGTTTCCGCAAGAAAGGTGCGCAGATGGTGAAGCTGTTCGGCATCCCCGCCGCGACGAACACGGCCACCTCGCGCATCGCCGGCATGACGAACGCGCTGGTCCTGCCGTACTTTTTCGAACGGACGCCGCAGGGCGGCTACAAGGGCTCGATCCATCCGCCGCTCGAGGATTTCCCGACCGACGACGCCGTCGCCGATACCGAACGCTTCAATCGCATCGTCGAGGCGGAAGTGCGGCGCATTCCGGGGCAGTACCTGTGGATTCACCGGCGATTCAAGGGTTTGACGCCGGAGTACCCGAACTATTACGCCCGCCCTTGATCTCCCGTCCGCGCACGGGAACCCGGCTGTCAGGGAAACAGGTCGCCGGTCGGGCGGTCCGCCGACCCGTTTTCGATGGCCCGCCGGGCCGCGCGCGAATTAAGATAGCTGCTCACCAAATGGGGATCCGAACGTCATGAAGCGATATGTACTGAGTGCCCTCATCCTCGGCGGCTTCGCCGCCCCCCACGCGATGGCCGCCTGCGAATACCCGACGGCCCCCGGGAAATTCCCCGATGGCGCCGCCGCGACGCTGGACGAGATGAAGGCCGCGAAGGCTTCGGTCGTGAAGTACAACAACGACATGGAAGCGTACCTGGTGTGCATCAAGAGCGAGTTCGACGCCAAGCTCGCCGAGAACACCAGCGCCACCGAGAAGCAGAAGGCCGAGATGCAGCGCATGCAGGATCAGAAGCACAACGCCGCGGTGAAGGAAGTCACCGAGGTGACCGAGCGCTTCAACGAGCAGTTGCGCGCGTACAAGGCAAAGGCCGCGGAGAAGAAAGCCGGCTGATTCCGTCCCGCTGACATGGCGTGACGGGGTCCGGGCACACCGCTCATGTTGACGCCAGCACAAGCCGAAACCCTGATCGAGCAGCACCTTTCGTGCCTGCCGATCGAATCGCTGCCGCTCACGCAGGCCGCGGGCGCGGTGCTGCGCGAGAACATCTACGCCGAGCGCGACCAGCCGCCGTTCGACCGGGTCGCCATGGACGGCATCGCCCTATCTACCGCCGCCGCGCAACAGGCCGGCGGGCGGCTGCGCGTGGCGAGCTCGCAGGCGGCGGGTGATCCGCCGCACACGCTGCCCGACGACGAGTCCTGCATCGAGATCATGACGGGCGCGATGCTGCCGGGCGGCTGCGACGCGGTCGTGCCGGTCGAGCAGATCCAGCTCAACGGCGCGTTCGCCGAGATCGGCCGCAAGGAGCTGAGACCCTGGCAGAACGTGCATCGGCGCGGCTCGGACTGCCGGCAGGGCGCGTTGTTGCTGGCCGCGGGCACCAGACTCTCGGCGCCGGAGGTGGCGATCGCGGCCGGCGCGGGCATGGCGCGCGTACGCGTGAGCGCGCAGCCCATGATCGTGGTGATCTCCACGGGCAACGAGCTCGTCGAACCCGGCGAGCTCATCGAGCCGCACCAGGTGCGCCGCTCGAATGCGTATGGCATCACCGCGTCGCTGCGGCAGCACGGCTTCACGCGCGTTTCCGACGATCACGTGCGCGACGACGAGGCGGTGCTCACCGAGCGGCTCGGGTTCCACCTGCGAACGCACGACGTGCTCATCCTGTCCGGCGGGGTGTCGATGGGCCGGCTCGATCTCGTGCCGAAGGTGCTCGACAAGCTCGGCGTGAACATGGTGTTCCATCACATCGCGCAGCGGCCGGGAAAGCCGATGTGGTTCGGCGTCTCGCAATCGGGACCCGCGGTGTTCGCCCTGCCCGGCAATCCCGTTTCGACGCTTGTCTGCCTGTCGCGCTACGTATTGCCCGCGCTGCGCGCCGCGATGGGCCAGGCCGGCACCGAGGTCCCGCGCATCGCGCTGACCGCGCCGTTCGAGGTGAAGGCGCCGCTCGCGTTCTACCTGCCGGTCAGTCTCAAGAGCGACGACTGGGGCCGCACGTCGGCCGAGCCGCGGCCCACGAACGGGTCGGGTGATTTCACGGCGCTGGCCGGCACCGACGGATTCGTCGAGCTGCCGCCGGGTCCCAACCTTTTCCCGAAGGGCTTCGTGGCCCGGTTCTACCGCTGGTGAATACGCCTCGCGAAACCGTGGTGAATATTGTCAACCGGGGCGGCGCGGGCGGCGCGAAGCCGCCGGTCGACGCGCTGCGCCGGCCTATCCACGACCTGCGCATCTCGGTGATGGACCGCTGCAATTTCCGCTGTCCGTACTGCATGCCGCGGGAAACGTTTCACGAGTCGTATCGATTCCTGAAGTCGAGCGAGCGGCTGGATTTCACGGAGATCCTGCGGCTCTCGCGTGCCTTCGTGCACGCGGGGGTGAAGAAACTGCGCATCACGGGCGGCGAGCCGCTGCTGCGGCCCAACCTGCCCGACCTCATCGGCGATCTGTCTTCCCTGCCCGGCGTCGAGGACGTGGCGCTGACGACGAACGGCATCCTGCTCGCGAAGTACGCCACCGAGCTCAAGGCGGCGGGGCTCAGCCGCGTGACGGTGAGTCTCGACACGCTCGATCCGGACGTATTCAAGCGCATGAGCGGTGGCTTCGGCGGTGTCGCGGAGGTGCTCGAAGGCATCGAACACGCGCGGCGCGCGGGGCTCGCGCCGATCAAGATCAACACCGTGGTCCAGCGCGGCGTCAATGATCACACGCTGCTCGACCTGCTCGCGCATTTCCGCGGCACGGACGTGATCGTGCGGTTCATCGAGTACATGGATGTGGGCACGCGCAATCACTGGGAACCGACGCTCGTCGTCCCCTCGCGCGATCTGGCCGCGACGATCAACGCGCGCTGGCCGATTGCGCCGCGCGAGGCCAACTACCGTGGTGAGGTCGCGGAACGTTACGTGTACGCGGACGGGGCCGGCGAGATCGGCTTCATCTCTTCGGTGTCGCAGCCGTTCTGCGGCGACTGCTCGCGCGCGCGCATTTCCTCCGACGGCTCGTTCTACACGTGCCTGTTCGCGACCCAGGGAATCGACCTGCGCGGCCCGCTGCGCGCCGGCGCTACCGACGAGGAGCTCTACGAGCTCATCCGCGGCACCTGGACCGGCCGCCGGGATCGTTACAGCGAACTGCGCGCCTCGATGCGCAATGCCGACCTCCACAAGGTCGAGATGAACTACATCGGCGGCTGACCGGAATCGGGGACAAAATCGGGGACAGATTTATTTATCGACGATATCTGTTCAAATCTCCGCCACGTATCGTCGATAAATAGATCTGTCCCCAATCCCATGCCAATCCGATGCCCAAACTGACTCACCTCGATGCCGCGAACCGTCCGACCATGGTGGACGTGGGCGCGAAGAATGCGACGTTCCGCGAGGCCAGCGCCGAGGCGGTAGTCAGGCTGCCGCGGCCCGTCGCGCGCGCCCTCGCGTCCGCGGGACACCGCACGAAGAAAGGCCCCGTGTTCGATACCGCCATCGTCGCCGGTGTCATGGCGGCGAAGCGCACACACGAGCTGATCCCGTTCTGTCATCCGCTCGCGCTCGAGCGCTGCAGCGTCGACATCGCGAACCGCGCGGGCGGAATCCACATCGTCTGCACCGTCGCCGTCCATCACAAGACGGGCGTCGAGATGGAAGCGCTGGTCGGCGCCACCGCGGCCGCCCTGACCATCTACGACATGTGCAAGGCGCTCTCGCACGACATCGAAATCGGGCCCGTGCGGCTGCTGGAGAAGTCCGGCGGGAAACGCGACTTCTCGCGGAAAGGGCGCGCACCCGCCGCGCGACCGGCGCGCAAGGCGCGCAAACACAAATGAGCGCTCCCGTTTACGGCCTCGTGCTCGCCGGCGGCCGCAGCACGCGCATGCGCCGTGACAAGGCCGCGATCGAATACCGCCCCGGCGAGACGCAGCTCGACGCCGCGATGAAACTGCTCGAAGGCCGCGTCGAGCGCGCCTTCGTGTCCGTCCGCCCCGACCAGCACCACGATCCGGTTCGCGCACACTACGCCCGCATCGTCGATCGCGGCTCGATCGAAGGTCCCATCGCGGGCATCGCCGCGGCGCTCGAAGAACATCCCGACGTGGCCTGGCTGGTGCTCGCCTGCGACTTGCCGTTCCTGGACGCGCGCACGCTCGACACGCTGCTGGCCGCGCGCGACCCGGCGAGCGAGGCGGTGGCTTTCCGTTCCTCGCATGATGGCCTGCCCGAGCCGCTGTGCGCGATCTACGAGCCGCACGCCCGCGAGGCGCTCGCGAGTTTCCTCGCGACGGGCCGCAACTGCCCCCGCAAGTTCCTGATCGGTGCGCGGACGCGCCTGCTCGACCAGCCGAATCCACGCGCGCTCGACAACGTGAACACCGTGGAAGAGTATGGGGCGGCCATGAATTCGCTCACGGAAAAGGCGGCGCCCGCCGAAGGCACGGCGCCGGAGCGGGAAATCCGCGTGCAGTACTACGCGCTGCTGCGCGAACAGGCGGGCCGCAGCTCCGAAGCCGTCCAGACCCGCGCGCGCACGCCGCGCGAGCTGTACGCGGAGCTCGCAGCACGTCACCCCTTCACGCTGCCGCCCGAGATGCTGCGCGTGGCGGTGAACGCCGAATTTGGCGACTGGTCGCAGCAGCTCGCTCCGGGCGACGCGGTCGTCTTCATTCCCCCGGTGGCCGGCGGATGAACGCGCCATTCCGGTTCAGCACCACGTCGCTCGACACCGCGGCCCTGCAGCGCGAGCTGCGCGACGACACCTGCGGCGGATTCGCCGCGTTCGAAGGCTGGGTACGCAATCACAATGAGGGAAACGCGGTCACGCGCCTCGAATACGAGGCGTTCGCGGAGCTCGCCGAAAAGGAAGGCGCGCGCATCGTCGCGCAGGCTATCGAGCGCTTCGGCGTGACCCGTGCGATGTGCGTGCATCGCACCGGCTCGCTCGCGATCGGCGACGTCGCCGTGTGGGTGGGGGTCAGCGCCGCGCATCGCGACGAGGCGTTCCGCGCCTGCCGGTTCATCATCGACGAGGTCAAGCACCGCGTCCCGATCTGGAAGAAAGAGCACTACGTCAATGGCGATTCGGGGTGGGTGAATTGCGAGCGTTGCGCTTTCCATGCGCACGAACATTCGACAGCGTCTCACGCGCACGATCACACCCAAGGTCACGACCACACCCATCATCACGCGCCCGCGCCCTCCCCTGACTACTCGCGCCAGATCGCATTGCGCGAAGTCGGCCCTACCGGCCAGGCGCGGCTGCGCGACGCATCGGTGCTCGTCATCGGCGCCGGCGGGCTCGGTGTGCCGGTGCTGCAGTACCTCGCGGGCGCCGGCATCGGCCGCCTCGGCATCGTCGACAGCGACCGGCTCGAACCCTCGAACCTGCATCGGCAGACCTGGTACGCGCTCGCCCATTGTGGCCGCGAGAAGTCGACGCTGGCCGCCGAGCGCGTGCGCGCGCTCAACCCCGAGGTGCGCGTCGAGGCGCATCCGCTGCGGCTCGATGCGAACAATTCCGCGCGAATCGCGGCGGGCTACGACCTCATCCTCGATTGCAGCGACAACTTCACCACGAAGTTCCTGCTCAACGACCTGGCGCTGCGCACCGGGAAGCCGGTGCTGTTCGCGAGCGTCTATCAATACGAAGGCCAGCTTCAGTGGGTGCGGGGCGACCAAGCCTCCGCCTGCCTTCGTTGCGTGTGGCCCGAGGCCACTCGCGACGGCCTGGTCGGCAACTGCGCGGAGGCCGGCGTGCTCGGGCCCGTGCCCGGCGTTTTCGGCAGCCTCCAGGCGCTCGAGGCGCTCAAGCACTTGTTAGGCCTTCCCGGCCTCGGCGCGGACGAAGTGCTGATCCTCGATCTCGTGACGCTGACCACGCACCGCATCCGCGCGCGTCGCTCAGCCGGGTGCCGCGCGCACGCGGCGGCGCTCGCGCCCCCAGCCGAGAGCGCACCCACGCATGCCGAACCGCTCGAAGTCGAATTCGACACGATGGACGCGGCGCTGCGCGCGGGATTCACGCTGGTCGACGTGCGCGATGCGCGCGAGATCGCGCTCGAGCCGTTGCCGGCCGGGCCCGCGCTGCACCTGCCGATGACCAAACTACTGGCGAGCGCCCCGAACCTCGACCTCGGGGCGCGATATCTAATGATCTGCGCGACCGGCAGGCGCAGCGCCGCCGCCGCGGACCTGCTGCGGTCGCAGGGATTCCGCGAATGCCGCTCCCTGCGCGGCGGCGTCAAGGGTCTCAAGTCCTCCGCTTGATACACGCGGTCCGCGTCATTCTCGCGTCCCTGGCGTTGTTCGCGGCGATGCCCGCGGACGCCTCTACGCTGCTCGAATTCGCGCGCGAGCGTCAGCAGGAACGCGATCGCGAGCGGATTCCCGCCGCGGACACCTCGAGCCTGCGCGAAGCCACGCACGAACTCGAGCGTGCGAATCCTCCGCCCGATGCCGAATGCTCCGCGAGCCTGGGTGCCGCGCGCTTCGCGCAGCTTCACGCAGCCGTCGGGATCGAGCGCGGCCTGCTCGGCGATTTCGCGGGCGCCGCGCACGCGTATCGCCGCGCCCATGCCTGCCGGCCGCGCGACACCGACGTGCTGGCCGCGCTCGCGGGCGCGCTCTTCGATGGCCGGGCCTACGCCGATGCGCGCGTGGCGATCAACACCGCGCTCGCGATCGATCCGCGCGCGGTGAACGTGAATCGCCTCGCGGGCAATCTCGATTACGTCGAAGAGCGCTGGGCGGACGCGGTGGCGCGGTTTCGCTATGTCGCGTCGAGCGATCCGGATCGCAACCAGGCCGGATACGGCCAGCTCATGTATTTCCTCGCCCAGATGCGCGCCGGCATGAAGGAACCGCAGTTCGTCACGCGCACGCCCGGCGAGGGATGGCCACAGCCATTGCTGCTCTACCTGCAAGGGGAATATACCGAGGACGAGCTCGTATTCCAGGTAAAACGAGGCGACGACGACGACAACTCCCAACCGAATACGAGCACGGACGAGCGGCTCTGCGAGGCGCTGTTCTACGTCGGTGAATCCTATTGGGCGCGCGGCGAACCGCAGGTGGCGCGCGACTATTTCACGGCGCTCGTAAACCTCAAGGTGGTGTACTTCCTCGAGCACGGCCTCGCGCTCGCGGAGATCGCCAAGCTCCGCTAAATGGGGACATTCCCCGATTCCTAGCAAAAGGGGACAAGACCTGGCGTCACCTTTGGGCCATGCCACGCTCGGAAACCACTTTGCAAAGCTCCGCACCGAAGAACAGCATCTGGCTGACGAACTTCATCCACAGCATCACGATCAGCACGGCTCCGAGCGCGCCATACGTGTTCATGCTGCTGCCGAAACGCGCGAAGTAGAGCGTCAGGATCTCGGCACCTAACAACCAGCCGAACGTACACAAGGCTGTCGCCAATCGAACGTCACGCCACCGCATCTTGACGGGCGGCAAGACCTTGAACAGCACGGCGAACATGACGGGGACGAACAACACTCCCAACACGAGCTCCGGAATCCAGTCGACCACATTGCCCACAACGGGCAATCCGCGGAACAAGCCCGCCATCCAGTGGACGATGGCCAGGACCAGCAGCAGCCCGAACAACAGCGGTGCGCCCGCCAGCACCATGGTGAATCCAATCGCCCGTTCGACCATGATTTCGAACAGCGCGGTGCGCAGAGTGGCCGACGCGAGTGGCGGTTTCTTTCCCCATATCGCGCGGAACGTGATGCGCAGGTGATGGAACAGCAGCGACGCGGCGAGCAGCAGCCCCGCGAGGCTGATCACGGAGGCGAGTGTCGACTCCTGCTCGAGCCGCTCGAGCAGCCCCGCAATTGCGTCGCGCAGCTGCGCCCCGAAGGCCTGCTCCACCGCATCGAGCACGGTCTGCGCCGTCTCCGCGGCGAGATGCGACATCCGCAGAATCAGGCCGAGAGCCGCAAGCAGCAGCAGAACGAGAGGCACGAGCGAGACGAGCGCGTAGTAGACGATCGCGTTGGCGAAGTAGCGCGCATAGTCCTGCTCGTACTCGTGCCACGCCGTCCGCAACACACCACCGAGCGCCGAAAGTGACTTCGACAGCTGCAACGTGAGCCCCGCAGGCGGAAGTGCGGGATGCTATGAGATTCGGCGCAGGCAGAGACATGCGACCTAGGTCTGAGGCCCGACTGACCACCAGGACCTCTTGCAAACAATCATGGACGCCGCCGTCTTCGGCGGCGTGAAGAGTGGCCGTCAGGCCTGAGAAATCATGTCCCCATTACGGCCTCAGTTGGCCGGTGCCGCGGACGACGTACTTGTAGGAAGTCAGCTGCTCGACACCCACGGGCCCGCGTGCATGAAATCGGTCCGTCGAGATGCCGATCTCCGCGCCCATGCCGAACTCGCCGCCATCGGCGAACTGCGTCGAGGCATTGTGCAGGACGATCGCACTATCTACCCGGTCGAGGAAGCGCTGCGCGGTCGCCGCGTTGGACGTGACGATGCTCTCGGTGTGCGCCGAACCGTACTGCGCGATGTGCGCGATGGCGGCATCGACGCCGTCGACGACGCGCGCCGAGATGATCGCGTCGAGATACTCGGTGGACCAGTCCTGCTCGGTGACGGGTTTCACGCGTGCATCGACCTTCTGCACGGCGGCATCGCCGCGCACTTCACAACCCGCGTCGATCAGGTCCTTCACGATGGGCGCCAGCAGCCGGTCGGCGTCCGCGGCGTCAACCAGCAAGGTCTCCGCGGCCCCGCAGATGCCGGTGCGCCGCAGCTTGGCGTTCCTGACGATCCCGCGCGCCATGTCGAGATCCGCATCGCGATCCACGTACACGTGGCAGATGCCTTCGAGATGCCCGATCACGGGCACACGCGCCTCGCTCTGCACACGCGCGACGAGGCTCTTGCCGCCGCGCGGCACCACGACGTCGATGTAGTCCGTCATCGAGGACAACATGTATCCCACCGCGGCGCGATCCGTGGTCGGCACGAGCTGGATGCTGCCTGCCGGCAGGCCCGCCGCCGTCAATCCGGCGACGAGACACGCGTGGATCGCGCGGCTCGAGTGCACGCTCTCCGAGCCGCCGCGCAGGATGGCCGCGTTGCCCGACTTGAGGCACAACGCGCCCGCGTCGCAGGTCACGTTGGGACGGCTCTCGTAGATGATGCCGATCACACCGAGCGGCACGCGCACGCGCGCGATCTCTAGCCCGTTGGGCCGCTTCCAGCGCGCGATCTCGGTTCCGATCGGATCCGGCAACGCCGCGATTTCCTCGACACCCTTCGCCATGCCCTCGATGCGCTTCGCGTCGAGGGCGAGCCGGTCGAGCATCGCGCCCGAGGTGCCCTTGGCGCGCGCGGCCTCCATGTCACGGGCGTTGGCGGCGAGCAGTTCCGGAACGGCGGCGCGGATCGCCGCGGCGATCTTCGCGAGCGCGAGGTTCTTGGTCTGCGTGCTCGCCAGGGCGAGCACGGCGGCTGAAGCCACGGCCTCACGGCCGAGGCCGTCCATCGCGTTCGCGATGTCGGAGGCGGGGGTCTGGTCAGCGGCGGCGTTCATGCGGGCACTCTAACATCACGCCGTCGTACCGGTGTCCGCGCGCATGATCACGAGGTTGTCCCGATGGATCATCTCGGCGCGCCCGCGAAAGCCCACCAGCGCCTCGATGTCGGCGCTGCGCTTGCCACGGATGCGGGCGGCTTCTTCATCGTTGTAAGCGGCCATGCCGCGTGCGATCTCGACCCCGTCGGGATCGAGCACGCTCACCGTATCGCCGCGCGCGAAGCGACCCTGCACCGCGGTGACGCCGGCGGGCAGCAAGCTGCGGCCCGAGCGCAGCGCCTGCACCGCGCCGGCATCGATGGTGATGGAGCCAGTCGGCCGCAGGGCGCCGGCGATCCACTGCTTGCGCGCGTTCTCCGGGTTGGATGCCGGCAGGAACCAGCTGCAGTCCGCCCCTTCCTCCAGCCGGCTCACCGGGTGAAGGGGAGCGCCCGCGGTGATGGCCATCGCGCATCCGGCGCTGGTCGCGATCTTCGCGGCCGCGATCTTGGTTGCCATGCCGCCGGACCCGACGGCCGACGCCGAACCGCCGCCCATTGCCTCGATCTCCGGCGTGATCTCGCGGATCTCGCGGATGAGCCGCGCGCCTTCGTCGAGGTTAGGGTCCGCGGTATACAGGCCGGAGACGTCCGACAACAGCAGCAGGCAGTCCGCGCTCGTCATCTGCGCGACGCGCGCGGCAAGCCGGTCGTTGTCCCCGTAACGGATCTCGGTCGTCGCCACGGTGTCGTTCTCGTTGATGACCGGCAATGCCCCGAGTTCGAGCAACTGCGACAACGTTGCGCGCGCGTTGAGATAACGCCGCCGGGTTTCGCTGTCTTCGAGTGTCAACAGAATCTGGGCCACCGTGACACCGGCCGCGGCAAACAGCTCTTTATAGATGTGTGCCAGTGAAATCTGACCCACGGCCGCGGCAGCCTGGCTCTCCTCGAGTTTGAGCACACCCGGCGAGAGCTTGAGTTCACGGCGTCCGAGCGCGATGGCGCCGGAGGACACGAGCACCACTTCCTGGCCGCGCGCACGCAGGCGCAGCAAGTCCTCCACGAGGGTCTGTAGCCAGGAACGCTTGACCTGCCCTGTGGTTGCATCGACGAGCAAGGCCGAACCGACCTTGACCACGATGCGGCGTGCACGAGTTAGAGGCGACGAGGTATTCATGAAAGGCCGGAATCTTACGCAATACGGCCCGTTGCCGCATTCGCAGGCAGCCCCTAAACTCTGGCCCCCACCTTCGAAGGTCTGAGTTTGTGAGCAGAGAATACGCACCGGTCCCGGGCAAGTGGTACGAGAACAAGGAAGAGGACGAAACCTTCCGCGTGTTGTCCGTGGACGAGGATGACGAGCTGGTCGAGATCGAATACCTCGATGGTGAGATCGAGGAACTCGACCTTGATACCTGGCACGAACTGGATCTCGAGCCCACCGAAGAGCCGGAAGGCTGGTCCGACGACGCC
>JAEZCR010000019.1 GCA_023433465.1 Pseudomonadota bacterium
CGCGGCGGGGGGGGGGGCGGTCGACGGCGACCGACTTGAAGTCACGTTGCAGGTCAGCGCGCTCGCGCCGATCGCGGTGGCGATGCCGCACGCGAGCGACCGCTGGCAGCTCGATGAAGTCAGCGTCGACGGTCGCGGATCGCTCGCGATGGCGCGCGAGCGCGACGCCTCGCTGTGGGTGCCGCTCACGCCCGGCGCGCATACCGTGCGGCTCGCGGGCCGGCTCGCCGCGGCGGAATCGATTCCGCTCGCGTTCCCGCAGACTCCGCGCACGATCGACTTGAGCACGCGCGGCTGGACGGTGAGCGGCGTCAGCGAAGGCCGCCTGGTCGCGGGCTCCCTCGAACTCGTGCGGGAGCGCAGCGCGCAGCGCACGGGTCCGGAGCTGTCCGCGGGCAGCGAATTTCCGGCGTTCGTGCGCGTCGAGCGCGTGTTCAATCTCGATCTCGACTGGACGGTCGACACGCAGGTGTCGCGCGTCGCTCCGCAACGCGCCGCCGTGTCCGTGGAAATTCCGCTCGTCACCGGTGAGTCGGTGCTCACGCCGGGCATCGAGGTGCGAAACGGCGCCGCGGCGCTGGTGGGACTCGCGGCCGGCCAGGCACGCGCGGGCTGGCGCTCGGGTCTGCCGCGCTCGGAAACGATCGAGCTCACGATGCCGGAGGATGCGGCGCGTGGCGAGATCTGGAGCTTCGTCGTCAATCCGCAATGGAACGTGTCGTTCGAAGGATTTCCGCCGGTGCTGCCCGAAGACGTGAACGGGCCCGTGTGGGTTTTCCGTTTCACGCCGCGGCCGGGAGAAAAACTCGTGGCGCGCGTCACGCGCCCGCGGCCCGCGGGCGGCACGACGCTCGCGATCGATTCGGTCTCGCTCACGACCTCGGTCGGCAAGCGCTCGTCGGATTCGAGGCTCGAATTCAACTATCGCAGCACGCAGGGCGGCCGGCACGTCATCAAGCTACCCGAGGGAGCGCGCGTGACCGCGGTGACGTTCGACCACAGCTCCGTGCAACTTCGCCCCGAAG
The DNA here is from genome assembly GCA_023433465.1 of Pseudomonadota bacterium. GTDB lineage: Bacteria > Pseudomonadota > Gammaproteobacteria > Steroidobacterales > Steroidobacteraceae > CADEED01. The sequence continues at coordinate 1,026 of JAEZCR010000019.1, forward strand.
AGGGCGAGCTGCCGCTGGCGCTGACCCCCGGTTCGCACAACGTCGTGGTCGTGTGGGAAGAGTCGCGCGACGTGGGATTGCGCACGAATCGTGGCGGCGTCGACCTGCGCACGCCGGCGAGCAACATCCGCCAGGAAGTGACGCTGCCGGACTCGCGCTGGCCGTTGTTCGCGAGCGGTCCGGGTGTCGGGCCCGCATTCCTCTACTGGGGCGAGCTCGCAGTGTTCGTCGCCATCGCCTGGTTGCTCGGTCGCTGGTCGCGTTCGCCGTTGCGCTTCCCCGAGTGGCTGCTGCTCGGTCTCGGCCTGTCGACGCAGTCGTGGTGGGTGTTCTCGCTGACGGCGGCCTGGCTCATCGTGATGCGCTGGCGCGAGGGATGGCAGCTGTCGGCCGCGATGCGGGCGTGGCGATTCAATTCGATGCAGGTGCTGCTGGCGCTGTTCACCTTCATCGTCATCACGACGTTGGTGTTCTCGGGCATTCGCAATGGTTTGCTGTCCGCGCCGGACATGGGCGTGACGGGCATGAACTCGTACGGCAACTCATTCAACTGGTTCCAGGACCAGACGACGGGCGTGCTAAATGCTCCGGCGGTGTACAGCGTCCCGATGTGGATCTATCGACTGCTGTTCTTCGCCTGGGCGAGCTGGATGGCGTTAGCGCTCGTGCGCTGGCTGCGCTGGGCCTTCAACGCCTGGAAGTCCGGCGGCCTGTGGAAGGGTGGGGAAAAGGTGCCGGTGTAAAAAGTGGGGATTGGCAGTCGGTGTGCGCGGGAGAAATTCATCCCCACCTTTTACACCGGCACCTAATCCCCACCGCTTATTCGCAGAGGCCTTCGAGGTAGCCCTGCGCGACGGGGGAGAGGCGCTTGCGCGCGAGCTCGCGGGCCTTCGGCTCGTCGACGATCTCTTCCAGCGGGCCGCTCACGAGGATGTGGCGCACCTGCGGATCGCGCTCCGCGTTGCGGGCGAGCTTGTTCAGCACGGTGAAACCGCGGGAGATCTTGTCGCTCTTGAAACGCCGATGCTCGATGGAGCTGGCGAGATACTTGCCGAAGCGGGCGTAGAGAAAGTAATCGTCGTTTCCGACGTGGAAACGGGCTTCGGCAAAGAAGTCGGGGAAATTCTTCTCGAGATACTGATTGACGGTATGAAGACGGGGTCCAGGGTCGGTGTCGTTAGACCGCGCGGGTTTCTTCATCTCAGTTGTCCACCTCCAACTGGGTCCGGAGCACCATTTCTGGACGTCACGACCGGTTCCCAACCCCGCAACGCGCGCGAACAATAGAGCCAAGTGTTTTCAACTGCAATAGGAACGGCGATGAAATTTCTTCCGGCTCTTGCGCTCGTCACACTGCTCGCCGCGTGCACCGAGCGATCCACCGACGAACAACAGGTGCGCGAACTCATCGCGAGCGCGGAACAGGCGGCGGAAGCGCGCGACGTTTCCGACATGCTCGCGCTCGTCGCCGACGATTACGCCGACGCGCAGGGTCGCGATCGGGCCGCGTTGCGAGGCACGCTCACCGCGATCTTCGCCATGCATCCGAAACTCGAGCTCATCGTGGACATCGAGAGCATCGAATTCCCCGCGGACGGCCTCGCACAGGCGCGCGTGAAGGTGCGCGGCCTCGACACCAGTCGCCTGGATTTCGGCGAGTCGGTCGCGCTCGACGTGGAGCTGCGGCGCGCGGGTGGTGACTGGCGTGTCGCGCGCGCGGACCGCGCAAGGCGCTGACTTACGTCAAACCGTCGCAAGAACCCGACGATATGTGAAGGGCATCACCTTTTGAGGTTTAATCGAAACGATTCGGGGCCGAAACCCCTTGAGAGAGTCGAGGAAGATTTTCACCGTCGTCATGCCGCAAAACCGTAAACCCCCGCAGCCGACAGGGAGCCGCTCCGACGCGACGCTGCCCCCGACGGAAGTGCCCGAATTCAGCATCGAGAGCACGACGATGCGGCTCAAGTCGATGCGCCTGCGGCGTGCGGAGCGGGAAGAGCGCGAGGCGCGCGAACTCGCGGAGAAGGTGGGGGACAAGTTCGGCGATCGATCGAACTCCCGCTCCGAAGATTCCGCGCGTCATTCCCGTCCCTCGGGCCGCGTGCGGCACGACGAGCGCGGCGTCGCCGTATGGGATTGGGCGGTCGCCACGGGCGAGTTCAGCACGCTGAGCACCACGCGCGCATTGAAGAAGCTCGAAGTGGCCGACCTCAAGATCGACGACACCGCCCGCTCACCCGAGCTCAAGCTCGAAGTCGCCGGGCGCGACAAGGGCGGCGGCTTCGATCCCTACAATCAGCGCGGCAGCGGCAAGCGCGAAGGCGAGGCGGCGAAGCGCCAGGGGATCACGGGCTCACCAGCCCGCGATCGCAGCGGCGTTCTCGATCAGCTCACCGGCAAGAAGAAGTAGCCCGCCCACTCAGCGGGAGGCCAACCCGTCCCGCCGCGTTTTCGCCCAGTCGCTCAAGGATGGATCCTTCGCAAGCTTCAGCGTCTCGCGCAGCGCTGCCTCGAAGCCCGCGGCATCACCACGCGACTCGTGCAGCAATGCGACCGCCTGCGCCAGGTAAGGATTGGCGGGATACAGGATGCGCATCTCGAGAACACGCCGCAGGGCGATCGGCACGTCCGACTGCAGTCGCGCGCTCAGCATCGCGTAGGCCCAGATGGCTTCGGCATCGTCGGGGCGTGACATCGCGGCGCGGTCGAGCATCTCGAGTCCCACGGGCGCGAGATCGGCGCGGCCCGATTGCTCCACCAGTTCGTGGATCGCGAGTCCCGCTCCACGCAGCAACGCGGGATCGGTCGCCTTCGAAGCGAAGCGCCTCACCAGCTGGGCGATCGTCGCATCGTCACCCCTGCGTGCCGCCAAGCGCATGCGCAGGACGACGTCGGTCGCCGAATCCGGCGCGACCCGGCGAATCGCGGCCGCGACCTCGGGCAGACGCTCCGCGTTGAATCCCGACGCGAGCATGACGTCTGCGATGAGTTGCAGTGCTTCCACTTCGCCCATCGCGCGCCCGCTCGGCAGTCTCTGGTCGGTCGTGCGCTCCACCGGCAGACGCAGCACCTGGAACCCGTGCTTCGTCAGGTATGTCACGTTGGGATTCAGATAGGCGTAGATCTTCCGGTCGAGCTCGTCGATGGGCGTCCCGAAGCTCGCTCGCGCAGCTTCGTCGATCTCCCTCTGCGCATTGAGCGCGTCCAGGTAGGCAAAGACCTGTTCCTTGAATTGCGCGTCGCCCACGAAGGCGCGATGCACGAGCGCCCATGACTCCCGGTGCACCGCCGGGGAAGTATGCGCGCTGCGATACTCGGGCGATGAGCGCGTCAGGCGGAACACCTTCTCGAGCGGCATCCAGCCGACCGGCCCGTACAGTTCGGGATAACCCATCGTCACATCGTTGTCGCGGAATTCAGCGGTCTTGACGAATTCCGCCAGTCCTTCGTCGAACCACAACGGCAGCACGCCCGCGAACTGGCTATGCAGATACCAGTGCGAATACTCGTGGAAGACGCCGCGTCCCAGCGATGAAACGTCGCGCGCGTTGTTCAACATCACGTAGTTGGCGAAACGGCCCGGCACGAATTCGCCGATGATTCCCTGGCCCGGCCGAAGATAGCGCAGCCACAGGCTCTCCGGCATGAGCAGGATGTACGTGGGCGAGCTCGCCACGCGGGTCGTGCGGCCGAACAGCGCGTCGAGCGCGGTCTCCGTCTGCGCGGCGAGCCGCGGAATCGCCCGAGCGCTGCGCTCGTCGTGCGTGACGATGGTGTAGGTCGGCAGTTCGTACGCCTTGAAGCCCGCGACGTCGGGTTCCGGTTCGCGTGCCTGCGAGGTCACGCCCATCAGCAAGGCGAAAGCGGCGAGCGAGCAGGCGATGGAGGCAGGGGTTGCTCCGCGGCGCATTATGTTCTTCATGATCTCTCCGGAAGGTCGATTGCCTCCCTTCTGCTACAAGGGCGCGGATTCCGACATGCGTCGGCGGATCTCCGCGATCCGTGAATTGACCACTTGCCGTTTCTCGGCCGAATCCGCGTAGCGCGCGGCCTCCTCCAGCAGCGGCACCATGGCCTCCAGATCTCCGCGCGCTTCGTGCACCAGCGCCGTCGCCATCGCGAGGTCGCTGTTGTCGCGCACGCGGGCCCGCGTGAATTCCAGCCGCGACAACGCCGCTTCGAGATCTTCACCCATCCGCGCCGCGAGCAGTGCGTAGGCCCACGTGGCCTCGCCATCGCCGGGCGACGCGGTCAATGTCCGATCGAGCAGCGCGAAGGCGCGCCGCGAATAATCCGTGCGCTGGTCCGCGGGCAGGGTGTTGGCCGGCGCTTCGTCTCGGACGCGTTCGAACAGCGCGAGTCCCATGCCGCGCGCGATGGTGACGTCGCTCGACGCCGGCGACTCCGCGAGCGCCTGGTAGTGGCGCTCGAGCGCCGCATCGTCGCGCGCGCGCGCCGCGAGCCGCATCTCGAGCACCCCAACCTCGGGTGAGTCGGGCGCGGCCGCCGCGGCGACATTGACGAGTTCGCGCACGCGCCGCGGATTGATGCCGGTATCGAGCAGCACACGTGCGAGCCAGGCGTTGGCTTCGCTTCGGCCGAGCAGTCGCCCGGGTCCGAGCCGCGTGTCCGGGAAAGCTTCGAACTGGAGCTCCGCGACCGGAAACTTGCGGCGCGCGAGGTACTCGCGCAGCTTCGCGTCGATCTGGTCGCTGTTCATGCCGAAGCCGTTCTCGATGGCTTCCCGGCCGAACACGCCCTGGTTGATCTCTTCCATGTACTGCAGGATGCCGGCCCCGAAGTCGGGCTCCGCGACGAACCCCATGTGCAGCAGCGCCCAGGACTCGATGTGAACGGCCTCGGTCGTCCTCATTGAAAGATATTCGGGCGACAAGCGCGACAGCCCGACCAGGCGCGAAAACGGAATCCACGGCGTGGAAGGATGTCGCGCCGGGATTTCGAAGCGCGCCGCGTTCTTGCCGAGCGTCACGTGCTCCATGAGTTCGGCCATGCCCTCGTCGAACCACAGAGGATATTCGCCCCGGAACTGCGTGCGCAGGAACAGGTGCGTGAACTCGTGCTGCACGTCGTGGGGCAGCCGCGCCGCGCCGGCGTCCGCGTTGATCAGCAGGTAGTTAGAAAAACGGCCCGGCAGGAAGGCGCCCACGATGCCGTCGACCGGTTGCAGGTAACGCCGCCACAACGCGCCGTTCACCAGCAGGAAGAGGGTCGGCGTGCCGGTGGGCTCCATCTCGCGCGCCAGCACCCTCGTGAGCACGCGCTCGAATTTTCCGAGGCGGTCGTGGAGCTCGCCCGCGAGCGCGGGAACGTCGGTGACCAGCGTGTAGTGCGGCGCATCGAACGCCGTGAGATTGCCGGCTCCGAGATCCGCGGCCCGCAGCGTCGCGCAGGTGAGGAGCGTCGCGCACGCCAACAGGAAGGCCCGCATGTTTCCCTCCGTCCCCCAATCGTTTCACTAGACTACTTCAATGAATCCCAGGCGTCGCGCGCTGATCGAGCTGCACATCTGCGTGGTGCTGTGGGGTTTCACGGCCATTCTCGGCAAGCTCATCACGCTGTCGGCGACCGCGCTGGTGTGGTGGCGCATGTTGTTAGTCACGCTGGCGCTGGCCTGTGTCCCGAAAGTGTGGCGCGCGCTGCGCGAGATTCCGCCACGCCTCATCGCCGTCTTCGCCGGCATCGGCTGCGTGGTCGCGCTGCACTGGGTCACCTTCTATGCGTCGGTGAAGCTCGCCAATGCCTCCGTCGCGGCCACGTGCATGGGGCTCGCGCCCGCGGTCACGGCGCTGATCGAGCCGGCCATCGCCGGCACGCGCTTCGAGCGACATAACCTGCTGCTCGGCTTCATCGTCATTCCCGGCGTCGCGCTGGTGGTGGGTGGCATTCCCGATTCGATGCACGGCGGTTTCTGGGTCGGTGTCCTGTCGGCGGGGCTGGCCGCGGTCTTCATCGCGCTCAACAAGCGCTTCCTGGGCGAAAATGATGCATTGACGGTCACCGCCGTCGAATTGGGCGCGGGGTGGCTGCTGCTGTCGGTTGTCGGGCCCTTCATGGCCCCGCCCGGTCAGTTCCTCGTGCTCCCCGGGTTCCAGGATGGGGCCTGGCTGCTGGTGCTCGCCGTGTTCTGCACCCTTATCCCGTACGCGTTGTCCCTCGCGACTCTCAGGCACCTGTCCGCGTTCACCGCCCAGCTGGCCATCAATCTCGAGCCGCTGTACGCCATCACCATCGCGGTGCTGTTCCTGGGAGAGGCGCGCGATCTCGACGATCCGTTCTATCTCGGGGTCGTCATCCTGCTCGCCGCCGTGTTCGGGCACGGATGGCTGCAGATGCGTTCGTCCCGACTCACACAGCGATTGACCGACGAACGTCCGTCTGTATGATCGGACTCCATATATATCTGACGATCAGCGCGCCCGCGGGCCCGCGCCTCCAGATGTAACCAATTGAATAACGAGGAAGTTATGGGCGTGAGCCCATAGCGCGGGGAAGTTGCGCCCCGCGCGTTTGTGTTTGGAGGACGAGAAAATGACCGCGATTCGATTGGGACCGCCCCGCAAGCAGGGGCTCTACGACCCTCAGTTCGAGCATGACGCCTGCGGCGTCGGCTTCGTCGTGGACATAAAGGGCCGCAAATCGAACACCATCGTCCGGCAGGGCATCCAGATCCTGAAAAACCTCGACCATCGCGGCGCGAGCGGCAGCGAGGTCAACACCGGCGACGGCGCGGGCATCCTGTTGCAGCTGCCGCATGCCTTCCTCAAGAAGGTGGCCAAGAAGGACGCGCGCATCAACCTGCCCGAGCCTGGCATGTACGCGGCCGGCAACATCTTCATGCCGCGCAACGCGACCCAGCGCCGCCAGATCGAGGAAGTGTTCGCGCGCGTCGTGCAGGCCGAGGGCCAGATCTACCTCGGCGCGCGCAGCGTGCCGACGGACAACTCGATGCTCGGCGAGACGGCGAAGGCCTCCGAGCCGTTCGTGCGCCAGGTGTTCATCGGCCGCGGTCCGGAGACGCTCGACGAGAACGAGTTCGAGCGCAAGCTCTACGTGATCCGCAAGCGCGCGTACAACGAGATCCGCGTGTCGACCATCGGCGGCGCCGAGTACTGGTACGTGGTCTCGCTGTCGCACAAGACCATGGTCTACAAGGGCATGCTGACGACGAACCAGCTCGATCAGTATTACCTCGACCTGCAGAACCCACTGATGGAGTCGGCGATCGCGCTGGTGCACTCGCGCTTCAGCACGAACACCTTCCCGAGCTGGGACCGCGCGCATCCGTATCGCGTCATCGCGCACAACGGCGAGATCAACACGCTGCGCGGCAACATCAACTGGATGCGTGCGCGCGAGGCGCTGTTCGAGTCGCCGCTGTTCGGCGAGGACATCAAGAAGATCCCGCCGATCGTGAACCCGAACGGCTCCGACTCCTCGATGTTCGACAACGTGCTCGAGCTCATGGTGCTCTCCGGCCGCTCGATGCCGCACGCGGTCATGATGATGATCCCCGAGCCGTGGTCGAAGCACGCCTCGATGGATCCGGCGCGCCGCGCGTTCTACCAGTACCACAGTAGTTTGATGGAGCCGTGGGACGGTCCCGCGGACATCGCGTTCACCGACGGCAAGCGCATCGGCTCGGTGCTCGACCGCAACGGCCTGCGCCCGGGCCGTTACTACGTGACGAAGGACGACGTGTGCGTCATGGCGTCCGAAGCCGGCGTGCTCGACTTCCCGCCCGAGCAGATCGCGCACAAGGGCCGCCTGCAGCCCGGCCGCATGTTCCTCGTGGACACCGAGCTCGGCCGCATCGTCGAGGACGAGGAGATCAAGTCGCAGATCATCAACGAGCGTCCGTACGCGGAGTGGCTCAAGCAATACCTCGTGCACCTCAAGGATCTGCCACCGGTGCCTGAGCAGCCCGCGCCGGAGCCGGTCGCGCTGGCCAAGCGCCAGGTCGCATTCGGCTACACGTTCGAAGACCAGCGCATCCTCATGGCGCCGATGGCGCGCGACGGCGTCGAGGCCGTGGGCTCGATGGGCAACGACACGCCGCTCGCCGCGCTCTCGAACAAGAGCCGACTGTTGTACGACTACTTCAAGCAGCTCTTTGCGCAGGTGACCAATCCGCCGATCGACTGCATTCGCGAAGAGATCGTCACGTCGAGCGACGTGTGGCTCGGTAGTGAGGGCAACCTGCTCGATCCACGCCCCAGCGACTGCCGCCGCCTCGAGCTCTCGGGCCCGGTGCTCACGAACGAGGAATTCGCCAAGGTGCGCCGGCTTTCGCTGCCCGGCCTCAAGGTCGGCACGTTGAGCATCCTGTTCCGCGCGGACCGTGGTGAAGACGGATTGGTCCAGGCGCTCGAAGACATCCGCGAGGAAGCCCGGCGCATGATCGAGGAGGACGAGGTCAACATCCTCATCCTCTCGGATCGCGGCGTGAACAAGGAGTGGGCGCCGATCCCCTCGCTGCTCGCGGTGTCGGGCCTGCATCATTCGCTGATCCGCCAGGGCCTGCGCATGAAGTGCTCGCTGGCGCTCGAGACCGGCGACGCGCGCGAGGTGCATCACTTCGCGCTGCTGATCGGCTACGGCTGCTCGGTCATCAATCCGTACGTCGCGTTCGAAACGCTCGACGGCATGATCCGCGACGAGATGCTGCCCGGCGTCGAGCACAAGCTCGCGTGCAAGAACTTTGCGAAAGCAGCGGTCAAGGGCGTGGTCAAGGTCATGTCCAAGATGGGCATCTCGGCCGTGCAGAGTTACCACGGCGCCCAGGTGTTCGAGGCGGTGGGCCTGCGCCAGGATGTCATCGACGAGTACTTCACGGGCACGTCGTCGCGCGTCGGGGGCGTCGGCCTCGACGTGATCGCGCGCGAAGTGCTCATGCGCCACACGGCGGCGTTCGCCGAGCGCAAGCGCGCGCTGCAGACCGAGCTGCCCTCGGGTGGCCAGTACCAGTGGCGCGCGGACGGTGAGTTCCATCTCTTCAATCCGGAGAGCATCCATCGCCTGCAGAAGGCGGTGCGCACGGACTCGTACGCCACGTACAAGAGTTACGCCGAGCTGATCGACGACCGCGCGAAGAATCTGTCCACCCTGCGCGGCCTGCTCGACTTCAAGCAGGGCGAGCCGATCCCGATCGAGGAGGTCGAATCGGTCGAGAGCATCATGAAGCGCTTCAAGACGGGCGCCATGAGTTACGGCTCGATCTCCAAGGAGGCGCACGAGACGCTCGCCATCGCGATGAACCGCATCGGCGGCAAGTCGAACACGGGCGAGGGCGGCGAGGACCCGGAGCGCTACATTCCAATGGAGAACGGCGATTCGAAGAACTCGGCCATCAAGCAGGTGGCGAGCGGCCGCTTCGGCGTCACGTCGAACTACCTCGTCAACGCCAAGGAACTGCAGATCAAGATGGCGCAGGGCGCCAAGCCCGGCGAGGGCGGACAGCTGCCTGGCACCAAGGTGTATCCGTGGATCGCGAAGACGCGGCACACGACGGCGGGCGTCGGTCTCATCTCGCCGCCGCCACACCATGACATCTATTCGATCGAGGACCTGGCGGAGCTCATCCACGACCTCAAGAACGCGAACCGCGACGCGCGCATCAGCGTGAAGCTCGTGGCCGAGGTGGGCGTGGGCACGATTGCCGCAGGCGTCGCGAAGGCGCACGCCGACGTCGTGTTGATCTCGGGTTATGACGGCGGAACGGGCGCATCGCCGCTGACATCGGTCACGCACGCGGGTCTGCCGTGGGAGCTCGGACTCGCCGAGACGCACCAGACGCTGGTCATCAACAACCTGCGTTCGCGCATCGTCGTCGAGACGGACGGACAGTTGAAGACCGGTCGCGACGTCGCGATCGCGGCCTTGTTGGGCGCGGAGGAGTTCGGCTTCGCGACGGCGCCGCTGGTCACGATCGGCTGCATCATGATGCGCGTGTGTCACCTGAACACCTGCCCGGCGGGTGTGGCCACGCAGGATCCGCGGCTGCGCGAGAAGTTCGCCGGCAAGCCCGAGCACGCGGTGAATTTCATGCGCTTCATCGCGCAGCACCTGCGCGAGATCATGGCGCAGCTCGGCTTCCGCAGGCTCGAGGACATGGTAGGCCGGGTCGACATGCTCGAGCCCAAGGCGGCCATCGACCACTGGAAAGCCAAGGGCTTCGACTTCAGCAGCATCCTGTACGCGCCGGACGCCGGACCTGAGATCGGCCGCTTCCAGACGATTCAGCAGGATCACGGTCTCGACAAGTCGCTCGACGTCACCAGGCTGCTCGACATCTGCAAACCCGCGATCGAGCGTGGCGAGAAAGTCGAGGCCGAAGTCGAGGTGCGCAACGTCAACCGCGTGGTGGGCACCATCACGGGTAGCGAGATCACGAAGAAGCACGGCGCGAAGGGTCTGCCCGACGACACCATCAGGATCAAGTTCAAGGGATCGGCGGGCCAGAGCTTCGGCGCGTTCATGCCGAACGGCATGACGTTCGCGCTCGAGGGCGACGCCAACGACTACTTCGGCAAGGGCCTGTCGGGCGGCAAGATCGCCGTGTTCCCGAGCCCGAAGGCGACGTTCGAATCCGAGAACAACATGATCGTCGGCAACGTCGCGTTGTACGGCGCGACGAAGGGCGAGGTGTTCGTGCGCGGCATGGCCGGCGAACGCTTCGCCGTGCGGAACTCGGGCGTGGACACCGTCGTCGAGGCCGTGGGCGACCATGGCTGCGAATACATGACGGGCGGCCGCGTCGTCGTGCTCGGACCCACGGGCCGTAACTTCGCGGCCGGCATGTCGGGCGGAATCGCCTATCTGCTGGACGAGGCAAACGACGCGCTGTCGCGCATCAACACGCAGATGGTCGAAGTCGAGCGCGTCGAGGATCCGAAGGAAGCCGAAGAGCTCCGCGCGCTCATCCAGAAACACGTCGACGCCACGGGCAGCAAACACGCCGCGAACATCCTCGCGGCCTGGCCGACCAAGCTGCCGAAATTCCTGCGCGTGATCCCGAAGGATTACAAGCGCGTGCTCGCCTGCCTCAAGCGGGCGCACGACCAGGGGCTTTCGGGCGACGAGGCCATCATGGCGGCGTTCGAGGAGAACGCACGCGATACGTCGCGTGTCGGCGGTAACTGAGAAACAGATAGATGGGAAAGCCAACAGGGTTCATTGAATACTTGCGCGAGCTGCCGGTGGATCGTCCGCCGGCGGAGCGCGTGCGCGACTGGAACGAGTTCCACCACCACATGGACGAGAAGCGCCTGCGCCAGCAGGGCGCGCGCTGCATGGATTGCGGCGTACCGTTCTGCCACACGGGCAAGCTGATCTCCGGCATGGCCTCGGGCTGCCCGGTGAACAACCTCATCCCCGAGTGGAACGACCTCGTCTACCGCGGCTTGTGGAAAGAGGCGCTCGAGCGCCTGCATCGCACGAACAACTTCCCCGAGTTCACGGGGCGGGTCTGTCCCGCGCCGTGTGAAGGATCGTGCGTGCTCGGCATCAACGCGCCGCCTGTCACGATCAAGAACATAGAAAATTCCATCGTCGACAAGGGATGGGAGGAAGGCTGGATCGTTCCGGAGCCGCCGGCCGTGCGCACCGGCAAGAAGGTCGCGGTCATCGGCTCGGGTCCCGCGGGGCTCGCGGCCGCCGCGCAGCTCAACAAGGCGGGCCACTCGGTGACCGTGCTCGAGCGCGCGGACCGTCCAGGCGGCCTGCTCATGTACGGCATCCCGAACATGAAGCTCGACAAGCGCGAGGTGGTCGCGCGCCGCATTTCTCTCATGGAGAAGGAAGGCATCAAGTTCCTCTGCAATGCGAACGTCGGCGAGAACGTCGAGCCGCAGCTGCTGATCAAGGATTTCGACGCAACCATCATCTGCACCGGCGCCACGCTGCCGCGCGACCTCAAGGTCGAGGGGCGCGAGTTGAAGGGCGTCCACTTCGCGATGGATTTCCTCACCGTCTCGACCCAGTCCGTGCTGCGCGACGATCCGGCGTCCACGCCGTTGAACGCGCACGGCAAGGACGTCGTCGTGATCGGCGGCGGCGACACGGGCACCGACTGCGTCGGCACCTCGATGCGCCAGGGCTGCCGCAGCCTGCAGCAGATCGAGATCATGGCGATGCCGCCGATGGATCGCGCCGCGGACAATCCGTGGCCGGAATGGCCGAAGGTCTACAAGATGGACTACGGCCAAGAAGAGGCCGCGGCGAAGTTCGGCTCCGATCCGCGCGTCTACCTGACCACCGTGAAGAAGTTCACGGGCGACGGCGCGGGCAATCTCACTGGCGTCGTGACCGTGCAGATCTCATGGGAGAAAAACGACAAGGGCCAGTTCATCCCGGTCGAGAAGCCCGGCAGCGAGAAGGAACATCCCGCGCAGCTCGTGCTGCTCGCGATGGGCTTCCTCGGCCCCGAACAGGCGCTGCTCAAGGACCTCAAGGTCGAAGTCGACGCACGCACCAACGTGAAGGCCGACTACGGCAAGTACGCGACCAGCGTGCCCGGCGTGTTCGCCGCCGGCGACGCCCGCCGCGGCCAGTCACTCGTCGTCTGGGCCATCAATGAAGGCCGCGGAGCCGCCCGCGAATGCGACCGCTGGCTTATGGGCGCCACCGAACTCCCCTGAAGGTGGGGAAAGCGGTGCCGGTGTAAAAAGTGGGGATTGGCGTTTCGAGGCGCCGATCCCCGCTCACATCTCGAGCGCCGTGATGTCGTTGAGCTCGCCATCGAAGCGGCGGCCGCGGTCAACGTGTATCGTCCAGAGACCGCGTTGCTTCGACTTCGGCGAGGCTCGATTCCGCGAGCGGGCCGAAGTGGGCCTGGGGCTGCGAGGCCTTTACGCCCAGCTCCTTCTCGCGCACGCGGATTTCCCTGCGGGCCACGTCGAAAGCAGCCCGCAGCGACGCTGCGTGCGGCAATGCATCGCGATAGAACGCCTCGCCGAAGTACGTGAGATGGCGGTCATCCGAGCAACCGAATGACGGGCGATTTTTCGACGCGGCGGAGATGACGATAGTGTCGTCGTCGGCCAGCGGCTCGACGAAAGCGCCGGAGAAACACGCGGACACCACGATGATCTTCCGGCGAATCCCCGACTCCGCGAGCATCTTCACGAGGCCCTGCGCGCTGAGCCCGGTGGGCTCCATGCCCGTGTTCGACACCTCGATCATCGCGTTCTTCGCGCCATGCGACGACAACGCGAGGAACAGCACGTCCCGCTCCGGATCCATGAGCCGGCGCAGCGAGCCAAGCGCGTAGCGCAGGTTCGCGTGCGTCGCGAGCGGCAGGGTTTCGAGATCCCGGCGGTCGTTGATCAGCAGCAGCGAGCGCCGCGCCGAGCCGAATTTCTCGCCCACCCGCGTGGCCGCGAGCTTGATCTCTTCCGCGAAGACACGCTCTTCGCCGTATCCCGCGAAGCCGAGGAAGAACACCCGCGGATCGTCCGAGGCCTCGGCCGAAAAGCCCGCGACGACCGCATCGATGAGCGCATGTTGCGCCGCCTCGTCCGTCGCCGCGAGCGCGCGCGGGACCGCGAGGTCCCCGGAAAGGAGCAGCAAGACGATGGCGAAGCAGCGGCGCACCACGCCAGTCTCGCAGAATTCCGCGGTGTTATTGCAACTCGTCCATGACCTGGCGCAGTTGCGCCAGGCAATCCGCGACGAATACATCGAGCTCCCGGGCATCGAGCGCCATGAGCGCGCTCACCGCGAGATCCTCGGGCGCGCCCGCGTCGAGCGGTGCCGGCAGTTCGACGAACCTCGCGGCCAGTTCCCGACCGGACGAGGGAATGGACACGGCGTCGGCCTGTAGTTGTTCGGTGATCATCGGAGGCAGGCGAGCCGGCGCGAGTCGGGGGACAAGAAAAACGTCATCCGCATACGCATCCGCGGTTTCCCTGGCGCCATCCTGGTTGCCTAACTACGTACTCCCGGTGCCCGACTCACCGCCGGCTCGTCGGCCTGTTCGTCGGGGCCTAGCAAAAACCAAACCGGCGCCTTACGCACCGGGCACAGGAGACGCATTGCTGTGGGAAGGCGCTGACAGCCAAACCCTGATCGCCCGGGAGTGATTGTTGTCCGGGACGGGGATCGGCCGCAGAATGCGGGCGGTCCCACACAACTAGAACAAACGGGAGATCGTCATGACAGACCTCGGCTCGCTATGGCTGCCTATCTTGTTAGGCGCCGCGCTGGTTTTCGTCGCCAGTTCGATCATTCACATGGGCCCCTTCTGGCACAAAGGGGACTTCCCGCAGCTGCCCAACGAAGACAAGGCCCGCGCCGCGATCGGCGCGCTCGGGATCCCACCCGGCGACTACATGCTCCCGCGCTGCAATTCGATGGCGGAAATGCGCTCGCCCGAGTTCATCCAAAAGCTTACCGACGGCCCGGTGTGGATCATCACCGTGCGGCCGAACGGCGTCGCCGGCATGAGCAAGCCGCTGGTCCAGTGGTTCTTCTATCTCATGCTCATCGCGCTGTTCGCGGCATACATCGCCTCACACGCACTCGAGCCCGGGGCCGACTACCTGCACGTGATGCGCTTCGTCGGCGCCACCGCGTTCATGGGCTTCTCACTCGGACTGATCCACGACTCGATCTGGTACGGCCGCAAGTGGAACATCACGCTCAAACTGATGTTCGACGGCTTGATCTACTCGCTCGTACTCGGCGGCACGTTCGGCTGGCTCTGGCCCAGGACCCTCGGAGTCGGGTGAGAATCGCCGAGTAGGCTCTCGGTCGAGGGTCTCGCGGCCTGCTAGGCTCGGGCCATGCAGAACCTGAGCGAATCGGTCTACGAGTGCACGCTCGCCGTCGAGGCCCACATGATTTGCGACCTGCTCGCGCGGGCCGGCATTTCGGCGCGGGTCGACGGTGAATTCCTGGCCGGCGCCGGCGGCGAGCTGCCTCTCGGCTCGACGATCAAGGTCCGCGTCGAGCCGGCGCGCGCCGCGGAAGCTCGCGCCGTCATCGACGAATGGGAAAAGCTGCAGCCACCGCCGGACCCGAATCCCGCGCCCGCCCGCGGTTCGTCGTGGCGATCGCCCTTGTGGTTCCTGGCGGGCCTCATCGTCGGCGGCGGCGTGATGTTCCTGGCGCTGCGCTCCCCGGTCACCCGGGAAGGAGTCGACTACGACGGCGATGGCAAGACCGACGAAACATACATCTATGCCGGCCAGCGCGTGGACACCATCGAATACGACCGCAACGCGGATGGCAAGGTGGATGCGCGCTGGGTGAACGACGTCCAGAACGTACCGAAGCGATTCGACCGGGACGACGACTTCGACGGTGTCTTCGAGTGGCGCGGAGACCTGGAGCGGGGCTGGGTCACGCAGGACGTGATGGACGCCGATGAGAACGGCCGGCCCGAACGCATCGCGCACTACCTGCACGGCGTACTGCGGACGATCGATGTCTACGACGCCCGGGGACGACGCGTGGTCGCGCGAGAACACTATGAAAATCAGCGCCTCGCCGCGCGAGAGGTGGACCGGGACGGCGACGGTGTCTTCGAACACCGCGTCGAGTTCGACGCCTACGGAGAGCCGATCGCCAAGGGCGCCGCGGATGGCCCGGGTTGAGTGCGAAGCGGCGCGACGCTAACTACGCGATTTCCCACCCGGCACCGGTTTCTTCACCGCGCGCGCGCAGATCAGCACGCAGCAGAACACGAACACGGCGGAAATGAGGTAGGGCGCCCCCGGAAACTCGATCCGCGCCCCGGGCGCGGCGAAATGGCTGAAAACCTGCGTCATGAAGATCGGCGAGATGATCGCCGCGACGCTCGCGATGCTCGCGTTCGCGCCCTGCAGCTCGCCCTGCGCCGAAGGTCCGGCCTGCTTCGACATCACGCTCTGCACGCTCGGATTCGCGATGCCGCCCAGCGAGCCGATGGCGATGGCCGTGTACAGCATCCAGCCTTGAGTCGCGAGCGCGTAGCCGAGGAAACCGACCGTCATCAGCGAGAACCCGAGAATGATCGCGCGGCGCTCGCCGATCCGTCCCACCACCATGCCGGTGAGTCCGCCCATCACGATCACCGTCATGATGCCCACGAACGTCAGCGACAGTCCGGTCTCCGCCGGACCCCAGCCGAACTTGTGCTGCGTGTAGAACATCCACACCGCGGGCAGCGAATCGTGCGCGATCTGGTACAGGAACACCGCGAACAGCAGGCCCGCGACCATCGGTAGATGGGCCAGGCTGCGGAACGCGCCGAACGGATTCGCGCGCACCCATTCGAACCTGCGGCGCCGCTCGGGCGGCAGCGACTCGGGCAGCACGAAGTACCCGAACGCCACGTTCGCAAGGGCGAGCGCCGCGGCGACGAAGAACGGCGCGCGCGAGCCCAGGTGTTCCGCGACGAATCCGCCGATGACCGGCCCCAGCGTGAATCCGAATCCCCACGCCGCGCCGATCAGGCCGAAGTTCTTCGCGCGATTGTCGTCGTTGCTGATGTCGCCGATGTACGCGCCCGCGGCCGCGAACGACGCGCCGAACACGCCCGCGAATGCGCGACCGATGAACAGCCACGTCATCGACGTGGCGAGACCCGTCAGCAGGAAATCCACGCCGAACGCGAACAGAGACAGCAGGAGCAACGGGCGGCGGCCGAACCGGTCGCTCAGGTTTCCGAACACCGGCGCCATGAAGAACTGCAGCAGCGCGTATACCGCAAGCAGGTAGCCGCTCCAATCGGCGGCGGTACTGACCGGCTCGCCGGTGAGTTCCATGATCACCGTCGGCAGGGACGGGATGATGATTCCGAAGCCGACGCTGTCGATGAAAACAGACAGCAGGACGAAAGTGAGGGCGGCGCGAGTACCAGTCATGGGGCCGCGCATTCTCGGGTAAATGCGTGCTCCCGTGCTAGTCTGACGTCTCCGAGTTGCCGGCAAGGATCGTCATGCACCGGAGTGATCCAGCATCGCGCGAGATCGAGCTCGCAAGGCTGTTGCAAGGATGCGCGGCGCGTGATGCTCGCGCCCTCCGCGCGCTCTACGATGAGACCTCCCCGCTGTTGTTCGCGAAGCTGCTGCGCATGTCGCGGCGGAGCCCGGTCGCCGAGAACGTGCTCCGCGACGTCTATCTTCACGTCTGGGAACGCGCTGGATCGTTCGAAGCGCATCGCGGTCACGCGCTGGCGTGGCTGTCGACGCTGACACGTTACCTCGCGATCGATCGCCTCGGACACGAGCGCGTCGTCTCGGACGATCTTCCGTACGAGATGCCGTCGCTCGAAGTGATCGAGGAGCACATCGCCGCGCTCGACGAGGTCACGCGTAGATGCCTCGCGCTCGCCTACGTCGACGGGCGTTCGTACGAGGAGATCGCGGACATCACGCATTCGTCGGGCGGCGTGCGGCAACGGATCCGCCGCGGGCTGCTGCATCTCAGAGACGAGAAACCCATCGCCGAACGCGGCAGACCGCCACGCAAGACCGCGAACCGCGAGCTGCTCGATCGCCTCGCGGCCGAGTACGCACTCGGCACGCTGCGCGGCCGCGCGCGCCGGCGCTTCGCGCGCTGGCTGCTCTCGCCTCAGGTCGCGAGCCTCGTGCGAACCTGGGAAGACCGGCTCGCGTTCCTCGAGATCCGCGAGGTTCGGATCGCGCCGCCACCCGCGCAGGTCTGGAACGACATCGAGACGCGGCTCGAACTGCGCAGCCTCGCGCGGCATCCCGCCCGGCGATGGATAGGAATCGCGGCCTCGGTGGTGGTGTTCACCTTGCTAGCCGCGTTCCTGATCGCGTGAATCCGCTGTGATGGCGGTCTCAATCCGCGGCCGGCGGTCGCCGCATTATGAGAGCCCGGTCCGCGCCACCCGCGTCGCAGCGCAATAAAGTCGATTCCCATGAGAGAGGTGTCGGGTCACGGCATCCGCGGGCTACTGTACCGTGGGTGTTCTCTTGCGTTGCTCGCGATCGCGCTGCTGCTGGGCGGCCGCGAGGCGTCCGCGCAGGCCATCACGCGTTACTCGCGCGACACCGGCAACATCAATTTCGTCACGACGGGCGGATCGCTGCGCAACTCGCCCAACACCGGCACGCCGTGCACGCTCAATTCCACGAGCACGCAGACCCTGTCGGGCATTCCCGCCGGACGCACGGTGCGCGCGGCCTATCTTTATTGGGGCGGCTCGTGGACCGGCAGCGGATCCTTCGACACCTCCGTGACATTGAACGGTGTCAACGTCAGCGCCACGCGCACGTTCTCGCGCACCTTCGACAACGGCACCAACTTTCCCTTCTTCGGCGGATTCGCCGTCGTCACCAACATGGTTTCGGGCAACGGCAGCTACACCTTCGGCGGCCTGACGGTGCACGCCGGCAATCCGCATTGCGGCTCTCAGGCAGTGGTCGGTGGATGGGCGCTGGTCGTCATCTACGAAGGCGCAGGAGAGCGGCTGCGCGCGATCAACATATTCGACGGCCTCGATTATTTCTATGGCAGCCAGGTCACGCTGACCCCCGACGGGTTCCGCGTGCCCGCGTCGAACATCGACGGCCGCGTCGCGGTGTTCACGCTCGAGGGCGATCCGCAGAACTCCGACTCGTCCGGCGGCTTCAGCGAGGCGCTGCGCTTCAACGGGACACTGCTCGACGACAACCTGATTCCCGCGGGCAGCGTTCCGCCCACGCAGCAGTTCGACGGCACGATCAGCACGCAAGGCGTCGTGACGAGCTACGGCATCGACGTCGACCAGTACGAAGTCGGCTCGATGCTGGGACCGGGACAGACGAGCGCGACCACCGTCTATTCTGCGGGCGCCGACCTCGTGCTGCTCATGGCGCAGATCGTGAGCGCCACGTCGGATCCCGCCGTGAATCTCTCCGCGGCGGTCTCGCACACGGGCAATTTCGTCGCGGGCACGACCGGCACGTACACCGTCGTGGTCTCCAACGCGTCCGGATTCGAACGCGAGGACAACACGGTCACGGTGACAGACGTGCTGCCCGCGGGCCTCACGTACAACTCGTTCACGGGCACGGGCTGGAACTGCACGAATGCCGGCCAGACCGTGACGTGCACTCACGCGCCGACGATCAACGCCGGCAGCTCGCTGCCACCGCTCAACATCGTCGTGAACGTCTCCGGCCCGGCGGTGCCCGGCGTGACCAACACCGTTACCGTGAGCACGCCGAGCTTCGATTTCGACACCAGCGACAACACGGCTTCGGATGTGACCGTGGTGCTGGGCCCCAACCTGTCCACGTCCACCAAGACCGTACTCGACGTCAACGGCGGCGAGGCGAATCCCGGCGACACGCTGCGTTACACGGTGACGATCACCGAATCCGCCGGACAGCCCGCGGTCAACGTGACGCTGACCGACAGCGTGCCCGCGAACACGAGCTGGGGCGGATTCGTGTCCGTGCCTGGTGGCGCGACGAGTTCGTTCGCGCCCGGCGCGGGCGCCAATGGCAATGGCGAGTTCACCGTCTCGGGAATTTCGATTCCCGCGAATGGCTCGGTGACCGTGGTGTTCGACGTCACGGTCGACAATGTCTCGCCGAATTCCACCATCGACAACACCGCGACCGTGGGCAATCCGAACGGTTCGGGCGCGACCCCCTCGGCACCGACCGTGCTGGTGTCGCCTTCGCAGGAGGCGCAGGAAGGAACCAAGCAGCTCTATCTCTGGAGCAATTCGCAACGCCTGTCCCGCACGCGACCCACGAACACGCACAACACGCTCACGATCAACGGCAACAACGATTCGGAGACGTTCGCGCTGAATCCACCGTTGCGCTCGGACCTGACGCTGAACGGCCCGAGCTTCCCGGTGCACCTGCGGCTGCAGCGCGCCGGCAGCACCACGGGATCGGGCGGATCCAACCGCACCGTGACGGTCACGTTGACCAACTCGGTGACGGGTACGATCGGGAGCGTCTCGCGGACATTCAACAACATGTCCACGACGATGCAGCTCTACACGTTCACGGTGCCCACCGCGGGCGTCACCGTGCCCCAGGGATCGACGTTCTCGCTGGTGGTGAGCAACAACAGCAACAACACCAGCAACCGCCAGGTGAACCTGCAGCCTTACAGCGGTTCTTCGTATTCGCACGTCGAGCTCGACAGCGCGACGGTCATCAATGTCGACAGCGTGCTCACGTACAACCTGCCGTTCGGTGGAGGAGTGGTCACCGGCACGTATGCGCCCGGCGCGACCGTGTACGTACGGGCGGTCGTGAGCGATCCGTTCGGCGGCTTCGACATCAACGGCGCGAACATCAGCATTTCGAATCCGTCCGGCACTGTCGTGTTGCCGTCGACGGCGATGCCGGTCGTCCAGGGCGGAAGCGGCTCGCCCGCGGCGTGCAGCTCCACGAGCTCGGCGCTGTGCACGTTTGAATACGCGTTCACGCTGCCGGCCAACGCGCCGGAAGGCGGCTGGACCGTGAACGTCACGGCGCGCGAAGGCGTCGAGAACCTGGTGTCGGACCTGGGCGTCGGCAGCTTCGTCGTGGCGATTCCCCGGCCGTCCCTCACCATTCTCAAGATCTCGCGCGTGATCTCCGATCCGGTCAGCAGCACCAATCCGAAGCGCATTCCGCAGGCGGTGGTGGAGTACGAGATCCAGGCCACGAACAGCGGGCCGGGGCCGGTGGACGCCAATACGCTGGAGATCACCGACTCCATCCCGGCGGATGCCGTGATGTACGTGGGCACGTCCCTGGGCGATCCCGTCGCGTTCGCGAATGGTGCGACGCCGAGCGGGCTTACGTACAACTATCCCGCCCACGTCACGTATTCCACGGTCGGCCCGGCCGGCCCGTGGAATCACACGGCATCGCCGGACGCCAACGGTTACGACCCGCTCATCCGGGGTGTCCGGATCAGGCCCGCGGGCGCGATGAACGGAGCGGCGGGCGGCAATCCGAGCTTCACCATCCGGTTCCGGGTGCGCATCAACTAGGTGAGTCCCGCTGAGGTGCACCGCACTGAAGCGATTTCGGCACACGTGCACTCCTGATGGGAATCCCGGGCCGTAACGGGCCGGTTAAATCCCGAATTCAGCCGTTCAGCCGCCCGATTCGCCGATCTGGACCCGTTTTCGGAGTTGGCACGGCGATTGCTTTATCTAGATCGTCTGCGGAATGTTCTCCTCCCCCCTCGTGAGACTTTTTGCTGGACGAACGCGTGCAGGAACGGAAGGGCCTGCACGCGTTTTTTTTCCCGCGCGGGTGAGAGTACGCCTGCGTTTCTCACGGACTCCGCTGACACCTCGCGCGGCGCCCGCGACCTAGAGTGCGCGCATGCGCGTTCTGCTCATCCTCATCGTCGCCCTGCTCGCGTCGGCCGTCGCCACCGGATCGAACTACCGGGATGTGCAGGCGGCCGTGAAAGACGATCGCATGCTCGAGGCGGCCGGCATCACGCCCGCCAACGTGACCATGCGCAAGCAATGCAAGGCCGCGATCGTCGAGACCGATGACCCTGCGAGTTTCTTCGACTGCGTGTACGTGCAGACCGAACACGACCTGAACCTGTTCAGTCTCGAGGACGGGTTCCTGATCTCCGAACTGCAGCTCACGCTGAACAACATCGACAGCGTCGCGCTGCAACGCCTGGGCAAGTACAGCCAGGTGCAGATCTTCAGCGACAACCGCGTCGCGGCGCTCTACATCCACGACAACTCGTGGATCGACACGAAGCAGACCGAGGCCGTGTACACCTGGCTGCTGGAGCACGGCGCGCGCAGCCGCGAGCCGGTCAAATGGATAGGGCCGTAACGGGGCACTACCAGGCCTGACGGCCGCTCTTCACGCCGCCGAAGCGGCGGCATCCGTAAATCGCTTGGAAACCAGAAAATGTCCGCAGGCCGCTTGACATCCGCGGATTCGCGCCTAGAATGCGCGCCCCTATGACCCCTAACTACTACCGCATCGATTTCACGCATGCGCTGGCGGCTCCGCCGCGCGGCCGCGTGCGTGATGCAAACGAGAACACCTGCTAGC
>JAEZCR010000075.1 GCA_023433465.1 Pseudomonadota bacterium
GCGGCTAGCGGGGGGAACCCGGGCAGCCCGCGACCGAAGGTGGTGCGGCGCGTCGTCATGATCGGAGCGCCGGTGCTGGACGAGACCGAGCGTCGCTCGTATCGCGACCTGTCGCCACCCGAGGGCATGTCGCAGGGTGCGTTGTGGACCCGCAGCGCCGTCATCGAATGGCCGGCGCAGGAACGATTGCCGCTCGTGAAGCAGCCGCTGCTCGTGCTGCGGCCGAAAGACAACTTCTGGGAAGCCGGCGCTCGTGTCATGAAGCTGAACGCCGGCGCCCGCGTGATCGATTTGCCGGACCAGGACCGGAAGATCCTCGACGACGCGCCGGTCCTGGTCGCGAAACACGTCCTCGCGTTCTGCGCAGGCTGAAGCCCGCTCAGGAACGCGCGTGCACGAAGGGCGCGGTGAGCTCGGACAGGCGCAGGTTCTGCACGCCACGCGCGTCGAAGTTGGCGGGATCGAGCCAGCGTAGATAGGCATCCCGCAGGCCGCCCTTCCAGTCCTCGTCGATGATCGCGAACCACGTGGTGTCGCGATTGCGCCCCTTGTTGACGATCGCGCGGCGGAACAAACCCTCGTACGTGAAGCCGAGCCTCTCGGCCGCCGCGCGTGACGGCAGGTTGCCGCTGTCGCACTTCCATTCGTAGCGCCGGTAACCGAGCGCGAAGGCCTGGCGCATGAACAGGAACATCGCCTCGGTCGCGGCCCGCGTGCGCGCCAGGCGCGGAGAATAGTAGATGTGTCCGATCTCGAGGACGCCGTGCGCGGGCTCGATTCGCAGGTAGCTCGCGAAACCCAGCGCTTTTCCGGTTTCCGGATCGACGATCGCGAAGAAGACCTTGTCCGTCGCCGCCTGCGCGGCGCGGCACCAGGATTCGAACTCCTCGAATCTCGAGTAGGGACCCTGGAAGAGATAGGTCCAGGTGCGGCCATCGCGATCCTCGGACTGCGCCTCGTAAAGATCGCGCGCGTGGCGCCCGGTCTCCAGCGGCTCGAGGCGGCAATAACGACCCGACAGGGTCTCGCGCGGCGGAAATGGCGGCGCCTTCCACTCGGGCATGTCGAAGCCGATCGGCTGGTCGAACTGGTTTCGCCTGGGCGGAACGTTCTGCATGTGAGGGATTCTCGCAGCGGCACGAGCCCAAGCGAAGGGACAGTTCGCCGGAACGATCCGGTACGGCTTGCCGCGGCCGAAGTGCCGTCGTCAGAATGCCCGCAATCGCGCTCTTGCAGGCGCTCAACGAATCCGGGTCTCACATGCATCGACTGCTGCTTGCGCTCACCGCGTGGGGCTGTGCTTTTGCGGCCGCCGCGCAAACTCCCGCCAACGTTTCGCCGCTGACCGCCGAGAAGATGTGGGCGCTGAAACGCCTCGGCGATCCCTCCATCACGCCGGATGGCGCGCTGGCCGTCGTTCCCGTCACGACGTACGACGTCGCGGAGAACAAGGGCCTGACGGATCTGTGGCTGTTTCCCGTGGCCGGCGGAGCGCCGCGCCAACTCACGAGCGACAAGGCCAGCGACACGCAGCCCACCGTGAGCCCGGACGGCAAGTGGATCGCGTTCGTGTCGAAGCGCGGCGACGACACCGAACCGCAGGTCTACGTCATCGCGGTCGACGGCGGCGAGGCGCGCCGCGTCACCGATATCCCGACCGGCGTTTCGGTGCCCAAGTGGTTTCCGGACAGCAAGCGCCTCGCGTTCGTCAGCGAGGTGTGGTCGGACCTCGTGCGCTGGGAGGACCAGGGCGCGCGCAGGAAGGAGCGCGAGGCGTCGAAGATGACCGCGCGCGTGTGGACCAAGGCGCCGATCTCCTATTTCGATCGCTACTTCGACGATCGGCAGACGCAGCTCTTCTCGATCCCGCTCGAAGGCGGTGAGCCGACGGCCATCACGCGCATGTCGGGCTTCAGTCTCGCGCGCCAGGATGTCGATGCGACCTCGTACGACATCTCGCCGGATGGCCTGGAAGTCGCGTTCGTCGCGGACGTCGACACCTCCGGTGTGGAACGCAATCTCGACGTGATCGCGCTGCCGTCCTGCGGCTGCAAGCCGGCGCGCAACATCACCGAGGCCAACAAGGCCGACGACGAGTCGCCGCGATACAGCCCGGACGGCAGGAAGCTCGCCTTCATCCAGCAGCGCGTGTTGCGCTTCTACGCGGATCGCGGCCGGCTGATGCTGTTCGACCGCGGCGCCGGAACGACCGCGGGGCTCACGGAGGATTGGGACCGTTCGGTTTCGGGCATCGCGTGGGAATCCGGATCGCGCAGTTTGTTGGGCGCGATCGACGACGCCGGCACGCGCCGCGTGTATCGTTTCGGTGTGGGCGGCGGCGCGCCGAAGGCCGTGACGCGCGAATCTTCGTACGGCGCGCTCGCGCCTTCCGCGAACGGCAGAAGCCTCGTCGCGATCCGCCAGAGCTTCACGGAGCCACCGACGCTGGTATCGATCGCGCGCGATGGAACGGCGACGAAACTCTCCACGTTCAACGATGCGGCGCTCGCCTCCGTTTCGCGCGCGAAGGTCGAGAGCGTCACGTACACCGGCGCGCGCGACGCGCCGATCCAGATGTGGGTCGTCTATCCACCCGGCTTCGATCCGTCGAAGAAGTATCCCGTGATGTTGCTGATGCACGGCGGTCCGCACGTGGGCATCACGGACGCGCTGCAGTGGCGCTGGAACGCGGAGGTGTTCGCGGGCTGGGGATACGTCGTCACGTGGCACAACTTCCATGGATCCAGCGGCTTCGGCCAGGAGTTCGCGGACTCGATCAATCCCGACTGGATCACGCTGCCCTACGAGGACACGATCAAGGCGGCCGAGTGGTTGAAGTCGAAACCGTTCGTGGATCCCGAGCGTATGATCGCCGCGGGCGGCAGCTACGGCGGATTCCTCGCGACCACGTTGTTAGGCCGGCCGCATCCGTTCAAGGCGCTGGTCGCGCACGCCGCGGTCTACAACCTGTACACGCAGCAGGGAGCGGACTACGGCAGCGGCAAGGAACGCTTCTTCGATTTCTGGGAGAAACCCGAGGAGTTCGCGAAGTATTCGCCGCACGTTTCGGCGGGCAACTTCAAGACGCCCACGCTCATCATCCACGGGCAGCAGGATCTGCGCGTGCCCGTGAATCACAGCCTCGAATTGTTCAACACGCTGCAGAAGCGCGGCGTGCCGTCGAAGCTCGTCTATTTCCCCGATGAAAACCACTGGGTTCTGAAACCGCAGAACTCGCTGTTCTGGTACCAGGCCGTGCGCGACTGGGTCGCAACCTACGCCGCGCCGGGTCCGTCTTGAACGAGGAGTCACACATGAAACGCCGTACCCTCTTGACCCTGGCCGCCGCGAGCACGCTCGCGGGGCTCGCGCCCGCCTGGGCCGCGAAGAATTCGAAGAAGGCGAAGAAGCCGCTCAAGATCCTCATCCTCGGCGGCACCCGCTTCATCGGGCTGCACATGACGGCGCTCGCGCTCGAACGCGGGCACACCCTCACGTTCTTCAATCGCGGCAAGACGAAGACGGACCGCTTTCCCGAGGTCGAGCGGATCCTGGGCGACCGCAACGGGCAGATCGATGGGCTCAAGGACCGCGAGTGGGACGCGGTCATCGACAACTCGGGCTACGTGCCGCGCCACGTGCGCCTCTCGGCCGAACTACTCGCGCCGAAGGTGAAGCAATACGTGTTCGTGTCGTCGGTCTCGGTGTATCCGACCTTCAGCGAGCCGCGCGACGAGAAATCGCCGGTGGGCAAACTCGCCGACGAAACCATCGAAAAGGTCGACGGCGAAACGTACGGCCCGCTGAAGGCGCTGTGCGAGCAGGCGGCCGAGAAGGCAATGCCGGGCCGCACCACGGTCATCCGCCCGGGCCTCATCGTCGGACCGGACGACAACACCGACCGATTCACCTACTGGCCGGCGCGCGCCGCGCGCGGCGGCGAGTTCATCGCGCCGGGCGCACCCGGGGATCCGTTCCAGGTCATCGACGTGCGCGACCTCGCGGCATTCACGCTGAACGCGGTCGAGAACGACGTCACCGGCGTCTACAACCTGGTCTCCGACCCGAATGCGTTCAAGTTCGGCGAGCTCACGGATGCGTCGATCGCGGCGGCGAAGAAACTCGCGAAACCGTCCGACGCGCCGCGCGCCGTCTATCTACCGGCCGACTTCCTCGAGGCGCAGCAGGTCGCGCCGTGGAGCGAGATGCCGGTGTGGCTGCCCGCGAAGGGCGACGAGGCCGCGTTCGCGGGCACCAGCAACGCCGCGGCGCGCGCCCGGGGACTGACGATCACGCCGATCGCGAAGACCGTCGAGGACACGCTGGCGTGGCATCTGACCCGGCCCGCCGAGGAACGCGAAAAACTCAAGTCCGGCATCGCGGCGGACAAGGAGGCCACCGTACTCGCCGCCTGGAAAACGAAGAATGGATGAGCCCGGAGGCTGAATGGGAAACCCGTCGGTCCAGAAGCTCATCCTGAGAGTTGCCGGGACGACGGGTTTCGCGCTGTTCGCGGCCTTCTTCCTGCTCACCTTCTCCACGCCACAGTGGGTAGAGGATTTCGCGCGCGACTTCATCACTGCCGAAGTGCGCGGGCGCATCGACACCGCGGTAGCGGCGGCCGGCCTACCCACGGCGAGCGGGGCGCTCGCGGAAGTCGCGCAGGAGATCCATCGGAGGAACGAGAAAGAGCTGGCCGGTCTGCGCAGGCAGCTCGCGAAACGAACCCACGAGCAACTCGCGGCCGCTCTCGCGGAGGTTCGCGACCCGTCGTGTGAATGCCGGCGCGCCATCGCCGCGGCGCTCGAAGCCAACAGCCTGGGCCGCATCTCGGCCCTGCTCGCCGACAACGCACGACTGCGGGGGTTCATACACGGTGCCTACATGTCGACCGTCACGGAGCTCAAACGCGACATCCGGATCTTCGCCGCGAGCAACGCCCTGTGTTTTCTCGCGCTGCTGGCCATCTCGTTCGCAAGGCCGCGGGCGATGCGCCACCTGTTCGTGCCGGGCCTGTTGCTGACCATCGCTGCGCTGCTGTGCGCCGGTCTCTATGTGTTCGAGCAGGACTGGCTGCTCACGATCATCCACGGCAGCTATCTGGGTTTCGCCTACGCCGGATACCTCGGCATCGTGTTCCTGTTCTTCTGCGACATCGTGCTCAATCGAGGACAGGTGACGACCACGATATTCAATCTGGTCGCGGAAGCCATTGGATCCGCCGCGTCGCTCGTGCCCTGCTGAACGACGCGGAATCAGTCCGACAGGTCAATCACCAATGGGGCCGAACGGCTTGGCGTCGGTCGCGTCGTAGATGTCGACCTGGTCGCCCATGCGCAGCATTCGCTTGCCGAGCTTCGGAAATTCGGCGACGTCGAACTCGCGGCTCTCACCACCTGCCAGGTAAACCAGGTCCTCCGTGCCGGTATTGCGCAGCAGGTGCGCAACCGACGGCGTCGGAAAACCCATGAAATCTCCCGGGCCGACTCCGTATTCGGCGTCGTCGATCAGCGCCGTGCCGTGTCCCGAGAGTACGTAGATCCACTCCTCTTCATATCGATGCGAGTGGTAGACGTACGATTCGCGTCCGGGCGGCACGCGGATGAAGTTCACGCCCGTGCGCTTGAGCCCCACGCTGCGCGCGAGTTGCATGCCGTGCATCTCGGAGCGCGGATTCCAGGGATGGGAGAACTGCTGCAGGTGCACGCCGACGTCCGCGGCGCGCACGAGGTTGAGGCTGGGTTTGTCCATCGCCCAACATTACTGCAACGCCTGCGCATAGGCACGGCCGGACACACCACGACATCCGTCGAAGATGTCACGTTCCGGGCGATACACGGCGGTGTCGACATTCATGAGCCCGAGCACCGAGTGAAACAGATTGTCGTGCGAGAACCCGGCGTGGGTCTTGCGGCGCAGGCAGGTCATGTCGACGTCGCCACTGGCGCGCAGGGGCCTCGAGATCCACACGATCATCGGCACGTGCGTCTGCTGGCTCGGCGCGATCGCATGAGGGAGGCCGTGAAGATACAACCCGTGCTCGCCGAGCGACTCGCCATGATCCGACACGTACAGCATCGCGCCGTCGACCCGATCCGACGCCTGCGAAAGACTCTTCACGATCTCGCCGAGCACGTGATCGGTATAGAGGATCGCGTTGTCATACGCGTTCACGATCTCGGCGCGGCTGCAGTCGCGCAACTGCGCGGTCGCGCAGTCGGGCAGGAACTGCCGGAATTCCTTGGGGTAACGCTTGAAGTAGGCAGACCCGTGATTGCCCATCATGTGCAACACGATGACGGTGTCGCGTTCGACATGCGGTAGTTCGGCCGCGAGCCGCTCGACGAGCGCGCCATCGTGGCAGCGGTCGTCGTCACACAGCCGCACATATTCGATACCGGGCCCTTCACACACGCCCTTGCAGCCCGACTGGTTGTCGAACCACTTCACCGCGTAGCCGGCGCGCGTCAGCACATCGAGCAACCCTTCGGAGTGACGGATCTGGCGCTCGTCGTAGTGCTCGCGCCCGAGCGCGGAAAACATGCACGGTACCGAGACCTCCGTCGAGGTGCCGCAAGAGCTCACGTCGCTGAAGGAGGCAACGTCGAGTTTCGCGAGCTGCGGATTCGTCTCGCGCGGATAGCCGAGCAGCGAGAAATTCGCAGCGCGCGCGGTTTCGCCGACGACCAGCACCAGCAACCGCGGCCTGTTCGCGAGCGCCACGCGCACCAGGTGCGCATCGGTCCCGATGGCTTCGCGCGGACCGGCAGCCGATGCGACATCGGCCACCGAGTTCACGGCCAGGCCATAGAGCAGATTGCCGGGCGTGATGAGGTAACGCGCCGTGTGCTGATTGCGCATCAGCGAAGTGATGTCCCGCGAGATCGGCAGCACCGCCAGCATCGCGACGACGACCGCGACGGCGATGCTGGCGGCGCGCGCGACGAGCGCCGGCAGCGGCGGCCGGCGCTCGATTCTCACGAAGGCGATGAACGCGAGCGGAATCGCGGACCATGCGAGAACCCAGGCGACCATTCCCGCCGTCACGAGCTCGCCCGCCTCGCGCACGTCCGTGCGCAGGATGTTCCGCACCATCGCGGTGTCGAGCAGGATGGCGAAGTTGCGCATGTAGAACGCCGCACCCGCAGTGACGACGACGAGCAGG
Source organism: Pseudomonadota bacterium (assembly GCA_023433465.1). Lineage (GTDB taxonomy): Bacteria > Pseudomonadota > Gammaproteobacteria > Steroidobacterales > Steroidobacteraceae > CADEED01. Next base: position 7,166 of record JAEZCR010000075.1, read on the forward strand.
CCCAGCAGCGGCTTCGCGATCCAGCGATGCGCGAAGGGCGCCAGCAGAGCGAAATGCAATGCGACCAGCGCGACGAAGCAGCAGGCCATGAACAGCCAGCTGGCGGGATCGGACCACGAGCGACTCGCCGCGACGGTGCTCCACCAGGGGCCGTTGGCGGTTGCCACCATCCAGGCGGCTACGAGCAGGATGAGTATTTCGGAACGCAGGGATGGGCGATGGCGCGCGAGGAGATCGAGCATTCAAAAACTCTTCTTGGTTTCGACGAGGAACTGGACGTTGCGGATCGACGAATCCCCGTCGAGCGGGAACGCGACGTCGATGTGCAGCAGGTTGCCGAGCGCCGAGCGGTTGTTGCCGAGGCGCAGGCCGAAGCCGATGTCCCTGAGCACGCCCTGCGAAGGCGCGCCGAGCGGATCGCGGCCGAACGTCGCGCCGACATCGGCGAACACGGCGGCGCCGACGTTGAAGAGCTGGAAGGGATACCAGTCGGTGAAGAACCTCTGTTCGGCCGTGACCAGCCATCGGCCTTCGCCAGCCTGGTAACGCAGTGGATAACCACGCAGCCCGTTATCGCCACCGAGCAACATCTGATGATCGGTATCGAGGTTCCGACCCAATTCACCCGACGCGGCGAGATACAGCAGGCGGCGGGGCGACTGCCGAAAGTAATACTGTGCGGAAGCGCCCAACAATCCATCCGCGATGCCGCCGTCTTCCACGCGTCCCTGGGTGTCGAGACTGACGAACAGCGACTGGCGATCGCCGAACGACAAGCCTTTCGACAACTTCCCGGAGAACACGAAGGCGTCGCGATCCGAGCCGAACGACCTGCCGGCGAAGCCCAGCTGCGCGCGCGCATACCAGCCGAGCGAGAAGTCCTCGGTCTTGCCGATCTGATTGCGGTTGCGCTCGGTGCGGAACTCGTCCTCGACCCACTCCGCCGCGACCCACGGATACACCAGCGTCCGATCGGCAGGCAGCAGCCGCGGAATCGCGTCGTCCGCCGCGGCGAACTCGTGCTGGTCGTGGGTCAACCCGAACGTGAAGCGGCGCACCCAGTCTCCCACCAGTCCGCGGGACGTTCCCCAGTAGATGGATGAAACCTTCTCACGTGTCTCGAATCGATCGACGATTTCGCCGAGGTCGTAGCGCGAATCCACGCGCTGGTCGTCACTGAACGCGAAGCCCGCGGCCCAGCGGGTATCGAGCGCGTAGAACGGACGTTCGAGCGAGAACTCGGCGAGACGGCCATCGCTGTTGTCCGAATACCCTGCGGCGAGGTCCCACCAGGACTCGCCGAGCTGGCGGTCGCGGTAGTGGATGAACTTCGAATCGCGATCCACCCCCGACTTGAGTCCCACGCCGAGTTGCGTGCCGAGTCCGAGAAAATTCAGGTCCTCGAGCTCGAATCCCGCGGTGTTCTTTCCGCCATGCCGGCCGAAGGAAATGCCGGGATTGAACGTCCACACTTCCTGCGTGGTGACTTCCACGTCGACCAGGTCATCGTGGAAAGCCACCGGCCTCACGCGCGCATCACGGAGGTAGCGAGTGTCGCGCAGGATGCGCGCCGATTCGGCCAGTCGCTCGGGTTGGTAGAAGTCGCCGCTCTTGAACAGCAGCTGCGTTTCGATCGTCGATTCGCGCGTCGGTACGTGCAGCCGGTTCGCCACGCGCGCGAGCGTGGTGTTTTCGTCCTGGCGCTCGAGGTCGAAGAGCTGGCGACCGTTCAGATGTATCGCGCCGATGCGCGCGCCCAGCCGTTCCAGCTCCGCATCCGAGGGCACGCCTGGCGGCCGTGGTTCTTCCGGCCGCGGAGTGCGCGCATTGAAGCTCGGCAGCACGCGCGCGGTCGCGGGCATCGCGCCCGCGGCCGCCAGGGAGATCCCGAGCAGCATCGCTGCGCATTTCGCGAACGCTGTCTGCCGCGGACCCACCATGCGCGGTGAGACGTCGTCACGGCGCCGGTCCCGTCGAAACCGCCCGCGCGGGCCTTACTTCGCGCCGCCCCAGGTGTAGGTGAAACCGACGTTCACGATGGCGGGCAACCAGTGATCCGTCCCGGTGTGCAACGAACCATCGACTCCGCGTGATATTGCGGAGCAACAGTCGTTCTCGCGATTGGTGGCATTGGTCGCCTCGAGCACGACCGTGAAATCGCCCGTGGAATGCGGCCAGGTCCAGCTTCCGCGCACGTCGAAGGTGTAGTAATCGCGCCAACGCTCGTCATTGCGCGCGCCGATGGCCAGCGCGTCCGCCGCTCCGCTCACGGACACGATGTCGATCGGCGTGCGTGGCCAGCCGCGATGCCAGCCGGCGAGCGCGGAAACACTGGCGCGCGAACCCCGCCACGCGAGACCCATCGTCGCAGCCAGCGGCTGGTCCCAGCTGCGCAACACGTCGTTGCTGCCGATGTCGTCGGCGACCCGTGACCAGCTCAGCGTGGTCCATCCGGTCACACGCTCGGTGAAGGGCTTGCGGACGCTGAATTCGAGCCCCGAACTCTCCGACTTCGCGGGTTCGATACGAATGCGGTCGGGTCCCAGGTCCGGCAGTAACGACAGCGGACCCAGGCGATTGTCGAAATACGGCGCCACGGTCGTCCATCGCTTGGTGTACAGCTCGAGCCCCAGCTGCGTCGAAGTCGGCGTCTCGTAGGTGAATCCGACGATGGCATGCGTCGCGACCTGGGCCGAATCGGCCGCCGGCTGCGCCTCCTCGACGCGCCACTCCTCGACGTGCTGCGCCTGCGTGAATCGGCCGGCCGATGCGTACAGGCGCAGCCTCCGGCTCACGTCGTAACGCAGATTCAAGCGCGGGCTGAACTGCGTGTGATCGCCGCCCAGGTTGTAGTGCTGGCCATCGAACCGAACACCAAGCTCCGCCTCGAGCTTCTCCCACTGCTGGCGGCGGGCCGCGTGCAGCGCGTAGGTGAACACGCGCGGCCGCGATGCGGTAGTGAGATCGTTGGCGACGCCCCTGCCGAAGGCGACCGCCACGGCCGGATCGTAGAGCGCGTTGCGCGCGTACTCGAATTCCGCGTGCGACACGGCCGCCTCGCCGCCGAACGTGTAGGTCACATGGGCGCCGCGATCGAGCGTCCATAGATTGGCGAGCTCGATACGTTCGAAGTCCGAGGTTTCGTTCAGCGAGCCAGTCGCGACTCCCGGGTTGTCGAGGATCCCGTCGCGATGCCGGTGGGAATTCGTGAGCACCGCGGTGGCGCGGGTTCGCAGCGACGGAGTGAACTCCCGGTCACGCGCGATCCACAGGTACTGGTCGCGATAGGTCGCGTTGGCGATTTCATCGTCGCCCTCGTTGCCGAGCTCGATGCGGTCGTCGAGCAGCAGCCAGCCGAGCGTCCATGCGCCGTCGTCCCGGTTCCAGCGCAGGCGCCCGAGCGAATCGCTGAACTGCGGTCGTCCGAAATCGTCTTCGATGGGATCGAGCAGATCGATGGTGCTGCGCCGGATCGCGGCGACCCATTCGACCGGCCATCGTTCGCTGCGCCCCGTGGACGACCCACCGGCGGAAATCAGGCTGGCGGCGACGCGGTTCTCGTAACCCGCGGCACGCGATGGCGCATCGATCGCGATGACGCCGCCGGAGCGAGTGCCGTAACGAACGGGAAAGCCGCCGCTGAACACTTCGACGCGCTCGATCGCCGCCGGATCGATCGCGCTGATGAGACTCTGGAAATTCTTGAGGTGAAAGGGATCGAGCAGCGTGATGTCGTCATACCTGACCAGCACGTCTTCGCTGAGCGAGCCGCGGATGTATGGCCGGCCGGACACGTTCGTCGCGAGTCCGGGCAACGAGCGCAATGCACGTAACGCGTCGTCGTGGCTGCCGGGAACCATGTTGATGTCGGTGGTGGACATTTCGCGTGGCTCGCCGATGCCGCGCGCGGCGATCGCGTAGCGGCTCGCGTACACCGAGATTTCTTCCAGCGGTTCGTCGGCGGGAACCCGCGTGGCCGACGGAGGTTCCGAGCGCACGACGACGTAACGATTCGGCGCGAGCTCGCGCAATGCAAGGCCGTGCGCGGCCAGCGCGGCTCTCGCGCGCTGTATGGGTGTTCCCCGAATGCCTTCCGGCGCCGCGAGTCCGGGCGGAACGAGATCGGAGCTGTAGATCACGTGGACACCCTGCGCCTCGAGCTCGCGCAGCAGTGAATCGACGGTGGACGCCGCGGCGCCGTCGGCGGCCCGGAGCGCCGCCGAAAGCACCAGCGAAAGTATCAGGCAGGCTCTAACCAGGCGGCCGGGAATTCTCACTCGCCAAGCTTACGCGGATGGCATCGTCGCTCACATCGAAGTGCAGCGTGGTCGATGACGTCACGGCGGTGAGTGCCTGCATCGGAGTAAGGCCGCGCACGTCGCCATGCGTGCGAATGGCCCGGATCTGCGTATGCGTCTGTTCGTCGGCGACGACGAGCTTCCGGCCCGTCTCGCGAGACACCCAGTCGAGAAACGCCGCGAGCGGCTGATCTTCGATGTCGATGACCGGCGCGAGCGCCTCGGTCCATGTCCAATCGGCGCCGGCGGGCTCGATGTCGCGGCGCGTCACGTTGCGGCCGCGGTCGATGAAGATCTCGGTGCCCGCGCCGACCGTGGATTGGTCCTCGCCCGTGCGCCACTCGACGCGGCCCTCGCGCACGCGCAGGCGCGTGCCGCCGTCGATGACGGCCAGCGCGAACTGCGTTCCGACGTGGCGAAACTCGCCGGCGTTCGTGACGACGGTGAAGTCTTTGGATTCCGAGCCGCGCGGAAAGTCGACGTACAACTCGCCCGCGGCGAGCCTGATGGAATTCCTCGCGATCACGTCGAGCTTCGAGGCCGGAGCGATGCGCAGGTTGCCGCCCGCGGGTAGTGCGACGAGCGACGCGCCGCGCGCATCGAATCGTTCGCCCACTCTCAGGTCCGCTCCCGTGCTGACGACCTGATCGGGCCGCAGCCAGCCTCCCTCGAGGACCATGCCGGGCGCCTCGGCACGAGCGAGCTGTCCGACGGGCTCGCCGGGTTCCGACCACGGCTTCAGCCTCATCCCCACGGCTCCGAGCGCCACGGCCACCACCACCGCGGCGGCGATCGCGGGCGCCCAGTGTCGCGCAGGGCGCGGCGTGAGCGTGGCGCGCCACTCCGCTTCCGTGGCCCGACGAATGCGTTGCAGCGCTTCGGCGGAGAGAGCCGGCGTCCGCAGGCTGTCGCGCAGGGCGCGTTCAGTTTCGTCGTCGTTCATGGTCGTGTTCCTGTTGCCAATCCGCGCGAAACGCCTGCTTCGCGCGCACGAGCTGCGATTCCGCGGCGCTTTCGGAGATGCCGAGCGTCGCCGCGATCTCGGGCACGGTGAGCTCGTCGCCGAATCGCAGCTCGAGAATCCGCGCGTAGTTTGGTGGCAGACGATTGATCGCGAGTCGTACGGCGCGCCGATCGGATTCGCTCGCGCACTCATCCAGTGGATCCCGGAAATCCGTGAGCTGGATGACCGTCGCGGTGGATCTCTCGGTCATTTCCTCGAGGCTCTGCGCGGTTGGCTGCCGCGCCGCCTTGCGCCGCGCGTCGGCGAGGTGATTGCGGCTGATCTGGCACAGCCAGGTGAACAAAGACGCACCCCCGCGAAACGTCGCGAGGCTGCGCATCGCATTGATCATCGTCATCTGCACCACGTCCTCGATTCCGGCGGCGTCCAGGGAACTGCGGCGTGCGACGAATGCCGCGAGACGCGCGGCATACGAGTCGAAGAAATGGTCGAAGGCGCGTTGCTCGCCCCGGCGCATCCGGTCGACCAGATCCTGTTCTTCCGACACTCGATTACCTCGTCACTGCCAGGCCCTTAGACGTCGTCGCGAGTCGCGTCCCGTCGCACCGGGCTTTCCGGGCGGCTTGCGTCTAACGGCCGATGAACGTTACTCCAATACAGCCCTCGCCGGTCTCCTGGCGAACGCATGTGCTCTGGCCCGGGCTTGCCTTCGGATTGGCCTTCGCCTGCATCTTCGAGTTCGATCTCGACCGGTCGGTGGCGCAGACCTGGTTCTTCGATGCGGCGACGCAACGCTGGCTGGGCGGCGGCGCCGGCGCCTGGTGGGCGCACGATCTGATCCACACGGGGGGCCGCGCGATCGTGCGTTCGTTCGCGGCGATTGCTCTTGCCGCATGGATCATTTCGTTGCTTTTCGACCGGTGGCGGCATTGGCGCCCGGAGGCGGGTTTCGTGTTATGCGCCTTCGTCTCGTCGATCGCGCTGGTCGGCGGCCTCAAGGCGATCACGAACGTCGACTGTCCCTGGGATCTCGTGGGGTTCGGCGGCCACCGACCCTATGTCGAGCTGCTCGCCGACCGCCCCGATGACCTGCCGCGTGCGCGATGTTTCCCCGGCGCGCACTCGTCTTCCGGATTCGCATTGATTTGCGGGTACTTCGTGTTGCGGAACCGATCGCGGCGATGGGCCCGCTGGGCGCTCGCGGCAGGCATTTTCGCCGGCTTCGTGTTCTCGGCCGGACAGGAAGCCCGCGGCGCGCATTTTCTCTCCCACGATCTCGCCGCGGCGTCGATCGTGTGGTTTTCACAGCTGCTGCTCTACCAGCGATGGCAGTCCGCGCTCTACAGTAACAACCGCGCGAGCGAATACCCGGCCATGCCGGTCAGAAGGCAGCCGATGATGTTCCGCGAAAAGCACAGCCAGATGCCGGCCGCGACGCCGCCGATGAGACGGGGATTGAACGGCGAGAAATCGTAGTTGGACGTGGAACCGTGTATCAGGATGTCGGGCACGATGATGGCCGCGAGCGTACACACCGGCGCGTAGCGCAGCGCCGTTTCGATCCGGTGCCCGAGCTTGAGCCGCGCGCCCGCGAGCAGGAACGACGTGCGCGTGAGGAAGGTCGTGAGCGCGAGCCCGATGATGACCGCCGCGAGCGCGAAACCTGCGACCGGGTCGCTCATGCCGACCTCCCGATCGCGGGCGGCTCTGGCGCGCGCCACGCGTCCGCGAGTGTCGCCGCGACGATGCCGGCGATCGCGCCGCAGAAGAGGCCGAGCTTGAACGGGAGTCCATGCGCGAGCATCGCGACCAGCGCCGCGACGATGAAACCGACGAGCGCGGGTCGCGCCTTGAGCGATGGACCCACGAGCGCGATGAGCGCGAGCGTGCCAGTGAACTCGAGGCCCCAGTGGGTCGGCACATAGCTGGCGGCGACGATGCCGGTCATCGCGGAGGTCTGCCACGTGATCCAATTGTTGGTGCACGCGCCCGCGAACCAGGAATCTCGATGACGCGCGGGCAGCGTGTTCTCCATGGCGTGCCGCATGAACAGCGTGAAGGTGAAATCGGTCATGAAGAAACCGAGCGCGGCGCGTTTGCCGCGACTCTCGTGCGCGAAGTAAGGACGCAGCGCCGCGCTATAGATGACGAAACGCAGATTGGTGATGAGACCCGTGGCGACGATGACCCACATCGGCGCACCCGCGACGATCAACGGCAATGCCGCGAGCTGCGCTGATCCGGCGTACACCAGCAGGGACATCATGATCGCCCACGGAACGGCGAGCCCGCCCTTCACCATCGCGACGCCGCTGACCAGCCCCCACGCGGCGGTGCCGGGCAAAGAGTGCAGGATCGCGCGTTGGCCCTGGAGGAAGGCCTCGCGGCGAGTGGGCTCCGCGGCGCTCACCAGGCGCCGGTGTTGGGCATCGATGCCCAGGGTTCACGCGGCGGCAGCGAACCATCCTTCTGCAGTAGTTCGATCGAGATGCCGTCGGGCGAGCGCACGAACGCCATGCGCCCGTCGCGCGGCGGCCGGTTGATCGTGACGCCGTGCTTCCGCAGGCGTTCGCACGCCGCGTAGATGTCGTCGACCGCGTACGCCAGGTGGCCGAAATTGCGGCCGCCCGTGTACTCCTCGGGCTCCCAGTTGTGCGTGAGCTCGACCTGCGCGTCGCGGTCGCCGGGCGCCGCGAGGAAGATGAGCGTGAACTTGCCCTGCGGGAAGTCCTTGCGCGAGAGCACCTCGAGGCCGAGTGCGTCGCAGTAGAACTTCAGCGACGCATCGACGTCGGTGATGCGCACCATGGTGTGCAGGTATTTCATGGCGTGCGGCGCGAACGGAGGGTAGCTAGAACATCTCCGACGCGCCGGGAGGCTTCACGTCCACCTTCTTGCGCGACGGAATCCAGTCGCCCGTGATCATCGCCTCGTACGGCTGGCCCGGGCCGACCATCGGGTACACGCCGGCGTCCGGATCGATCATCACCTCGAGGAAGGCGGCGCCTTCGAACGCGAGGAACTCGGCGATGACCCGCGGCACGTCCGCCTTCTTGTCCAGGCGCACGGCGTACTTGAACCCATCGGCCTGCGCGGCCTTGATGAAATCCTTGGTGTGCAGCGACTTCTCGGACCCCGACAGGCGGCCCTTGAAGAACAGCTTCTGCCACTGCTTCACCATGCCGTCGCCGTTGTTGTTGAGCACGACGATCTTGACCGGCAGGTTGTACGTGGTCGCGGTCTCCATCTCGCCGATGTTCATGCGCACCGAGGCGTCGCCGTCGATGTCGATCACGAGTTTGTCCGGGTTCGCGAACTGGGCACCGAGCGCGGCGGGAAGGCCGAAACCCATCGTGCCCATCGAGCCCGAGGTCAGAAACAGGCGCGGGTCGCGGAAATCGAAATACTGCGCGGCCCACATCTGGTGCTGGCCGACGCCGGTCGAGATGATCGCCTCGCCCTTCGTGATGCGGTTGATCTCCTCGATCACGTAGTAAGGCTGGATGAGCTCGCTCGCGCGGTCGTAGTTCATCGCGAACTTCTTGCGAAGGTCGTCGAGATACTCGAGCCACTTCGAGCGGTCGCGCTTGAAGCCGGCGCGTTTGCCGTGCGCCGTCAACGTGCTCAGCGCCTCGGGCAACATGCCTACGTGGCTCCACTGCACGCGCTTGACCTTGTTGATCTCGGCGCGGTCGATGTCGAAGTGCGCGATGTACTTCGCGTTCGGCGCGAACTTCGATGGCATGCCCGCGACGCGATCGTCGAAGCGCGCGCCGATCGCGATCAGGAAATCGCAGTCGTCGACCGCGTAGTTGGCGAACGCCGCGCCGTGCATGCCGAGCATCCGCATGGACAGTTGACTGGTGGTGTCCACCGCGCCGATGCCCATGAGCGTCGTCACCACGGGTATGTCGAACGTTTCGGCGAACTCGCGCAGTTCCTGCGCGGCCTCGCCCGCGACGACGCCGCCGCCCGCATAGATGAGCGGACGCTGCGACTCGCCCAGCATCTCGAAGAAGTGGTTGGCCTCGGTGCCGTCGATGATGTCGGTAGTCAGCGTCTCGAGGCGCCGGCGGTAACCGGGCATCGGCAGCGTGCCCGAGCCCTGGAACTCGCCCGTCCAGTTCTGCACGTCCTTCGGGACGTCGATGACGACCGGACCCGGACGGCCCGTGCGCGCGATCTCGAAGGCGGTGCGCACCGTGGCTTCGAGCTTCGCGGGATCCGTGACGAGGAAGATGTGTTTTGCGACCGAACCCATGATCGACGGCACGGGCGCTTCCTGGAACGCATCGGTGCCGATGGCGCCGGTGGGCACCTGGCCGCAGATGACGACGATTGGAATCGAGTCCGCCATGCAATCGCGGATCGGCGTGACGGTGTTGGTGGCGCCGGGACCCGACGTCACGATGCACACGCCCACGCGCCCGCTCGAGCGCGAGTAACCCGCGGCCATGAACCCCGCGCCCTGCTCGTTCGCGGGCACGATGAGCGGGATCTGCGACTCACCCTTCGCCTTGCGCGCCTCGTTGTAGAGGAACACGGCGTCGTAGGTGGGCAGGATCGCGCCGCCCGAGTAGCCGAAAATCGTCGATACACCCTCGTCGGCCAATACCTGCACGATCATCTCGGCGCCGGTCATCTTCTGACCCGCGAGCGGATGACGGATGGAAGGCGGGGTCGTGGACGCCGACGCGCTCAAGTCCCGGATATTGGTCGGTTTTGTGGGGTGTTTTGCCATAGAAGCCCGGAGCCTAGCAGTTTGGCGGCCTGCATTGAATGGATCAGCGGCAAACCGCTATTCTGGCCGACATGTCCGCACCCCAGAAAGCCATCCAGAGCATGCGTCATATCATCGCCATCCACCTCCAGAACGAGGCCGGGGCGCTCACCCGCGTCACGGGCCTGTTCTCG
>JAEZCR010000051.1 GCA_023433465.1 Pseudomonadota bacterium
ATTTCGATGGGTCCGATCTTCGCGTCGTGCGTTTCCTTGGTGTACGTGAACTTGCCGTAAACCAGGCCGAGGACGCCGGCGACGATCAGAACGATGGCAATGATTTTCGTGGTGCTCATGTCGATCCCTTTTCGACTGCGGAGAAATGGTGCCGAAGCTCCGCGGGAGCGACCATCAATCCAGATCGCATCACGAAGTGAGACGGCTCCTACATTCTCGATCGCCGTCAGGCGCAAAGCCAGCCGAACAGACTGTCGCGCACCCTGCGGTCGGCGAAGTAGTTGTGGTGGTGCACGCTCTCGCCCGCGATGCGCAGCGAATCCGCGACCTCCGCGCCGGGGCGATGGCAATCCTCGCTCGACACCACGAGATCAGTGGCCGGCTCGGCGGTGCCGACCTCCTGCACGTCGGCCTCGGGCCGGTAGTGAGCACCGACCGTGTACCAGCGCACCGTCGACTCCGGCCCGCCGACAGTCGCGACCGGTGGACCATCCGGCAGCACGTTTTCGATTCCCGGCAGCCCGGGCTCGGCGCCGAGCGCGACGCTGCGCATGAGCGCAAGTGCACCCTCTAGCGTCAGGAATGAGTATTGCGCCGGCATCGAGGCGAGCGGCGCCACGTGCGCGTTGAGCCACGCGAGCGGCTCGCGCGCGAGCGGCGTGCCGTTGTTGGGGGTGCCGACCTGTATGACGCGCCGCACCGGCAGGTGGTTGTCGGCGACCAGCGCGCGCGCCAGCAGGCCGCCACGGCCGTGACCCACGATGTCGACGGGCTGCGAGCGCGTGGGTAGCTGGGCGAGCAACCACGCCATGTTGTCCGCGATGCTGGCCGAGAGCGTGGGATGCGCGAACGCGAGCACCCGGCCCTCGTATCGCGCGACCAGCCGGCCGAACGAAGGATCCTCGAACCACGCGCCGAACGCGGACTCGGGCGTGCCGAACGTGCCGTGCAACAGCAACAGCACCGGTCCGTCGTCGAGTTCGTCCCAGACCGGCATCGAGCGGCGGCCACCGGAGCCGATCCGGGTTATGTAGTTAGGGCGGCGGAACCGCTCCCATTGCGCGGTCGACTCCAGCGCACCGGCGTCGAGCACCGGGTTGCCTGGCCACACGAGCAGGCGCAGCGCGCGATGCGCCGCGCCGCCGGCCGGGATGCCGAGCGGGAAGATCGCTTCCTCCGCGGCGCCCGGCAGCGGCAGCACGAACTCCGAACGTCCCTCCGCATCCGTCTGCAGCAGCGCATACGCAATGCTCGGCCGCCGCGGGACGATGAGCTGCGGCTGCGTGAGCGCGGCGCTGCGGGTGCGCAGACGCGCGTCGTCATGGGATACGGCCTCTATCTGCAGTTCCAGGCGCGACGCCAGCATGACGTCGGCGCCGGCCGCCGCCAGCGAGACGGGCAACGGGTCCATGTCGTCGTTGGCGGGATCCCCGGCGATGCGCGACATTTCCCCGCGAAAGCCCGCGGCGCGCAGCGCGATGCTCGTGCCCGGCATCAGCTCGCGCCCGCGCGACCCCAGGATCGGAATCGAGACCGTCATGAAGCGAGGCTAGTCCGCCGGGCGACGCGCAGGTAGTAAGACCAATGGCCGATTTGATCGTCGGGCAGGTCGCGTTCCTCGCCGCGTCGCGAGCGCGGCCACATTCTCAGCGCGGAGACTGGCGCGGGCGCTCCGCGCCTTGCGGATTCACCGGTGGCGTCTGGTTGGGTGCGGGCGCCGATCCCGTGTTCGGCGGGCGAATGCTTCCCGAGGGCGGACGGATCGACGATTGCGGCGTCGGCGTGGAAGGTTGCGGAGTCGGCAACGATTTCTGCGGCAGCGGAGTCGACGTCGTTCCGGGCGGCGTGACGCCGCTCGACGGCGGCGCCGCGGGCGTCTGCTCGCTCGCCGGTATGGACTGCACGGGTCCCGCGGGCGCGGCGGGCGCCGGCGTCGAGTTGACGAAGACACGCATGTTGTCGACGTCCGAGGTCACCAGGCCCACGCCGAAGATCGCCCGGTCACGAGGACTCGTGACGAGAACGTTCGCTCCCTCGCCCACGTCGACGTCGAACTGATCGGAGCGCAGCTGCGAATTGAGCGCGCGCCGGATCGAGCGGGCCACCTCCAGGTCCGTGGCGCCCGAGAGCACCGGCACGGTTATCTCGACCGGGTCCGAGCCATCCGGAGGAGTCACGCGCAGCACGATGTCGCCGCTCGACGCGGCCACTCCCGCCGGGCGGATGTTCCACGCTCCCGCGAGCGGCGGATCGTTGACCGCTTGCACGCACGGCGCCGCCAGTCCTAACAAACATGCGCCGAGCAGCGTGCGAATGTCCATGTCGACCTCCGGATGTCTCCGGGCCGATGCGCCCCGGCCTATTCCGGGGCGCGCCTGCATCGAGTCTATTCGCCTTCGATCTTCACGCTCACGTTCTGCACCGTGGAATCCACGAGCTCGAGCGCGAAGTCCGGCTGGCCTTCCTTCTTCTTGATCGTGATGTCGTTGCCGCCCGCCTCGATGGTGTAGCGATCGGGGCTCAGCTTCGCGGCAAGTGCATCACGAACGTCTTTCACGATCTTGCCTTCGTCCCGTCCGGGCGTGACGTTCACCGTGATGTCGGTGGGTTCACCCTGGCGCGGAGTCACACGGAATACGATGTCGCCGGCCTTGACCGGTTGTCCTTCGAGCTCGATGTTCCACTTGTTGTAAACCAGGTTCGACTGACCGACCGCGGCCACCGAAAGCAACGTCGACGCAAGGAATCCAAAAGCAATCGCGCGTGAGTGTTTCATCACTACCCCTCAATTTCTGCCTACGAGTGGCGTGCATGCTGCGCCGGGCGGCGAATCGCGGGTGCCAGAGCGGGGGTCCGGGAAGCGTAAGACTTGGCCCCTTCGAACGTGGGGCTGACTTCTTTCGGGGTGTCAGCACTGCGACCGCCCTCCTTCGTGCCCATTTGATCTTTCCCGCGGCCCTCCCTGATGCTTCAACATCTCTCACAAGAAGAAGTCAGACCGCACATGCTTATCCCTACCTGCACACGCCGACTTTTCCTCATGCTCGTCGTCGTGCTGTGGGCTTCGATATCTTCGCCTGCGCAGGCGATGAAGGCTGAAGCTGCCGAGTTGCCGCTTAACGACAGTGCGATTGGCAACAAGCAACGATTGATAGTCCTCACCGATATCGAGGCGGACCCCGATGATGCGCAGTCGCTTGTCAGGCTCCTGCTTTACTCGAACCAGATAGACATCGAGGGCCTGGTCGCGACCACCTCGGTCCACAAGCCGGACTCACTTCATCCGGACTCCATTCGGCGAATCATCGAAGCCTACGGAAAGGTGCGCGAAAACCTTCTCCTTCACGAGCCGGGATTTCCTCCCGCCGAATCCCTTCAATCGCTGGTCCGCGAAGGCCAACCCATCGCGGGGCTCGGCGGAATCGGGAAAGGAAAAGAAACCGCTGGCGCCAGACGAATCATCGAAGCGTTGGAAAGTGAAGATCCTCGGCCCGTTTGGGTGTCCGTCTGGGGCGGGGCCAATACGCTGGCGCAAGCTTTGCTCACGATTCGTGATACTCGTTCGGCCACCGACGCGAATCGCCTGCTCGCGCGATTGCGCGTGTACACGATCTCGGATCAAGACGACACGGGGCCCTGGATCCGGAATCAGTTCCCGAAGCTCTTCTACATTGTCAGCCCGGGCGGGTACGGCGCGGGCATCTGGACCGGCATCCACACTGTTGTTGACGGGATCGACAACACCACCGTGAGCAATTCCTGGCTGGCGGAACACATACAACAAGGCCACGGCCCGCTCGGCGCTGCTTACCCGGACGTGTCGTACGGAATGGAAGGTGACACGCCCGCGTTTCTCTCGCTGATCCCCAATGGCCTCAACTTTCCGGAGCATCCGGATTGGGGCGGCTGGGGCGGGCGTTACGAACTCAAGATCCCCGACCCGTCCACGCTGGATCTGAAGGGATTCATCGGCATTCCCTACGTTCCCGAGACCCGGCCGATCTGGACCAATGCGATCGATGAGTACGCGCCATTCGAGCCACAACAATTTGGCCGCGCGATCAAACCTTCGTCGCGAACGGTCCGCGATGCCAAAGTCACCCTCTGGCGTTGGCGTGACGATTTTCAGAACGATTTCGCCGCGCGCATGGACTGGACGATCAAGCCTCCTGAGCGCGCAAACCACCCGCCGGTCCCACGCCTCGCCCATCCAGATCGCTTCACGGTGCGCTCTGGCGAAGTGTTTCAGCTCAATGCGCTCGGCACCACGGACCCGGATGGCGATAGCCTGAGTTACCTATGGTTTCACTATCGTGAAGCCGAGGGATGGGAATCGGAGATAAAGACGCACGTCTACGCGCCTAACATCTACTGGGTTCCGGTGAAAGCACCAGTCGTGACGGCGCCAAAAAATGCCCACTTCATTCTCAAGGTTACCGACAAGGGCTCTCCCGCGCTCACCCGCTATCGCCGAGTGATCGTTACCATCCTGCCTTGAGAAATCGCGCTCGATCGGCACGCCAGGAAAAACAAGGCAGCCTTTCAGCTGCCTTGTGTGAGTCGCGCACCGCGCAGCCCTTCAGGGTGGGTGGCGGGCTGACCCGCCGGCGGCACGCGTAATCCAAATCCCGATCGTTCTATCTACTCAACCGCACTTCGAATCGCCGCAATTCAGGCAGGTCATGCAGCCGTCCATCATGACGACGGCCGCGGTGCTGCACTTGGCGCACAGCTGCGCGCCGTCCGGGAAATGCGACTTCGCGAACGCGTCGGTCTGCCTGGTGCGCTCCTCGAATTCCGCCTTTTTCTCGGCGATCAGCTTCTGCGCGTGCTCGTCGAGCTCCTGCTTCTTGAGCAGGCCGATCATCTGCAGGTGCTTCTCGATGACGTAGCCGAGCTCGGCGATGATCGAAGGCATGAACTTGCCGCCGGCCTGCCAGTAGCCGCCGCGCGGATCGAACACCGCCTTGAGCTCATCGACCAGGAACGTCACGTCGCCACCCTTGCGGAACACCGCCGAGATGATGCGCGTCAGCGCCACGATCCACTGGAAGTGATCGAGGTTCTTCGAGTTGATGAACACCTCGAACGGCCGGCGCTGTTCGTACGGTGTGCCTTCGTTGAGCACGATGTCGTTGATGGTCACGTACATCGCGTGATCGGACACCGGCGTCTTGATCTTGTAGGTCGCGCCGATCAGGAACTCCGGGCGCTGCACCTCTTCGGTCATGCGCACGACTTTTGCCGAGCGTCCGTCCTTGCCCTTCGTCATCTCGACCTGGGGCTCGAGTTTCACGACGTCCGCGGGCGCCGCGGCGGCCGGGTCCACCGGCTTCTGCACGCGGTACTTCGCGATCTTCTTGTCGATTTTTATGGCGGCCATTGCGATTCCTTACTACCGGGCAGCTGCCAGCTGCTCTCAGAACTTGCCGTAATACCCTTCTTTCAGCGCGTCGTAGAGATTCGCCGCGGTGTGTTTCTCACCGTCGTATTCGATCTCCTCGTCACCCTTCACCGAAATCTCCGAGCCGTCCTCGAGCGTGAACACGTAAGTCGTGTTCTTGAGGTCGTCTTCCTTCACGAGCACGCCCTGGAACGCCTCGGGGTTGAAGCGGAAGGTCGTGCAGCCCTTCAGGCCCTTCTCGTGGGCGTACAGGTAGATGTCCTTGAAGCTCTCATACTTGTAATCCGTAGGCACGTTCGCAGTCTTTGAAATGGAACTGTCCACCCATCTCTGCGCGGCTGCCTGGATGTCCACGTGTTCCTTTGGCGTAATGTCTTCCGCAGTCGTGAAATACCCAGGCAGCTGTTCGGCCGGGCTCGTTGAGTTCGGCATCGCACGCGGATTGATGAGCTCGCGATAGGCGAGAAGCTCGAATGAGAAGACATCGACTTTCTCCTTCGTCTTTTTTCCGGGACGGATGACGTTGCGGAAATAGTGATGAGCGAACGAAGGTTCGATGCCATTCGAAGCGTTGTTCGCGAGCGAGAGCGAGATCGTGCCGGTCGGCGCGATCGAGCTGTGATGCGTGAAGCGCGCGCCGACGTTGGCGAGCTGATCCACGAGCCAGGGCGCGGTTTCGGCGATGCGCTGCATGTAGCGGCTATAACGCGCGTGGAGGATGCGGCCAGGGATCAGGTCCCCCACTTTCCAGCCGTCCTTCACCATCTCCGGGCGCTTGCGCAGCATCTCGGCCGTCACCGTGAACTCTTCCTTCATGATGGGCGCGGGGCCCTTCTCCTTCGCGAGCTCGAGACCGGCTTCCCAGCCGGCGACCGCCATCTCGCGCGAGACGTCCTCGGTGAACTTGATCGAATCCTCGGATCCGTACTTAAGGCCGAGGCAGGTGATGGTGCTGCCGAGCCCGAGGAACCCCATCCCGTGGCGGCGCTTGCGCATGATCTCGTTGCGCTGCTGCTCGAGCGGCAGGCCGTTGATCTCGCAGACGTTGTCGAGCATGCGCGTGAACACCTTCACGACCTCGCGGTACTCGTTCCAGTCGAACTCGGCGAAGTCCGTGAACGCGTTCTTGACGAAGCGCGTGAGATTGACCGAGCCCAGCAGGCACGAGCCGTACGGTGGCAGCGGCTGCTCGCCGCAGTTGTGCGCGTGGAAGCCGTTCGCGTCGAACTCGTTGATGCCGGGGATCTGCACGTCGTAAACGTCTTCGACGCCGGCCGCCTCGACGCTCTCGACCGTCGCGACGAAGCGCTCGCGATTCAACATCCGTTTGTAGTTGGCCAGAAGGCCGTGCAGGCGACCGCGTTTGGCCGTGTCCGCGAAGTCCACGAGCTCGGCGAAACGCGCCACGTTGGCGCCGGTGATCACGAGCTCGTGATCCGTCTCGCGGCGGTGCTTGTAGATGGACGATGCGATACCCATGCGCAGCAGCATGCGTTGCGCGCCCTCGAGCAGACCCAGGTCGTGCTGCGCGAGCCGGACCGATACACCCTTGAGCTGCGTGCCCTGCACGCTGCCGTCCGCGTCGAACAGGCCACGCAGGAATCCACGGTAGAACTCGCTCGAGCCGCGCTCGATCTCCGGCGTGACGGTGGTGTGGCCCGCGCGCATGCCGACGTCGCGCGCGAGGTCGGTGATCGCGCTCATGCTCAGGCGGAATTCGCCGCGACGCGACGCCTCCTGCCAGCCCGAGAAATCCGCGCGATGGTTGAAGCCACGCGCCGCGTGCAGCGCGGCGGCCATCACCGAGTGCGGACCGCTCACGTCGACGTCGCTGTTGCCGACCGCCGAGCGCGCCCACACCGAAAGCACCGCGCCCTCCTCGGTCATGCGGCCGTCGCCGACCAGCAGGCCCATGAGGTAACCCTCGGATTCACCCATCCAGGTCTCGCCCTTCCACGAGGCCGTGGCGCGATGATCCTGCAGCAGCACGCGATCTCCGGGCATCAGATCGCCGGCGGCGCACCACTCGGAGGCCAAGCGCCAGCGCGTCAGCGTCGAGATTCGGCGAACGCGGTGATCGGCCGTGAGGCGCAGCGAATGGCCGGCGTCGGTCATCACGCGCAGCACCGGCTTGGTCGCCGTGCGGAAGAAACCTTCCGGCGCGCTCAGGTGATCCTTGCCATCGACGCGCGCGGTGAACTGCCGGCCGATGAGGTCGGCCACCTGGCGCGGGCCTTCGGCCGTGTGCACCCACGTGTCCGCGGTGACGCAGGGGTTGGTCGCGCGAATGTTCTCGCACCACCAGTTGTTGTTCATCTCGTTGACGCGGTCGATCAGGATGAAGCCCGGCTCCGCGAAGTCGTACGTGGACGTCATGATGACGTCCCACATGCGCCGCGCGGGCAACGTCTTGTAGATCTTGCAGCAGACGAGACCATCTTCGCGCGACACGTAGTTCTTGGTGGTCGGCCACTCGCGCCAGACGAACTTCGTCCCATCGTCGAGGTTGTGCTCGGCCGGGTCGTATTCCTTCGAGAGCAGCGGGAAGGCGAGATTCCAGTCCTTGTCCTCCCGCACCGCCTGCATGAACTCGTCGGTGACGAGCAGCGAGAGGTTGAACTGGCGCAACCGGCCGTTCTCGCGCTTCGCGCGGATGAACTCCATCGCGTCGGGATGGCCGACGTCGAACGTGCCCATCTGCGCGCCGCGGCGGCCGCCGGCCGACGAGACGGTGAAGCACATCTTGTCGTAGATATCCATGAACGACAGCGGCCCGGACGTGTACGCGCCCGCGCCCGAGACGTAGGCGCCGCGCGGGCGCAGCGTCGAGAATTCGTAGCCGATGCCGCAGCCGGCCTTCAATGTGAGTCCCGCTTCGTGGACTTTGTTGAGGATGTCGTCCATCGAATCGCCGATGGTCCCGGATACCGTGCAATTGATCGTCGAAGTCGCGGGCTTGTGCTCGAGCGCGCCCGCGTTGCTGGTCACGCGACCCGCGGGAATGGCGCCCCGGCGCAACGCCCACACGAATCGCTCGTACCACTGCTCGCGAACCGACTCATGTTCGACATCCGCCAGCGCACGCGCGACGCGCTTGTAGGTGTCGTCCATGGTCTTGTCGACGGGCGTACCGTCCTTGGCGGACAAGCGATATTTCTTGTCCCAGATGTCGAGCGACGCTTCCTGGAACGGAATGGCATCGACGTCTTTGTGTTCGAGTTTGACCACGCTATTCATGGATGGGTACCTGTCCCCCGTTGTTCCGGACCACGCTCTTTCCAGAGCCTTGTTGACCTTCGTCCGAACCGGAGAGAAAAGAACGGCCTATCGCCCGCAGGACTTGCAGGTCAGGCGTCTTCTAAAGTGAGCGGACTGCTGTCAGACAGCCGCCATGCTTCTCCCCGGCTCCCCAACCACGCGCTGTTGCACGCCGTGTCGCGACACAACATCTTGTGTTGGGGTCGAAAGCCTAGGCCTGCAAAAAGACCTCGTCAAGAAACATCGCTGTCATAATTGATCGCCTGTTTATCCCTGCCAACTCAAATGGTTACGCCATTTGTAGCTGTCCTGGACGCCTGTCAATACGGCACTTTTTTACGGGATGCAGGAATCGGGCCGCACACAATATTTTGTGTCCACCTCATGCCCACCGGCTACGCACAAGTCATCCACAGCTTGTTGGTAAGAGGCCCGGAATTCGGCCGCCCCAGCCCCCGGCGAGACGCGCGAAAAGCCCCAGCACGTGGGCTCCAGCTGCGCGATTTCAAGGCTCTTGAACGCACGGGCATGGTCCGCAGAAAGGGTCCATCGGACGCCGGGCTTACCCCGGTAGTTAGTCACCACGTACGAGGAGATTGGACATGACCGTTGTGCGTTACGAGCCCTGGAGCCTGCTGAACCGCCTGCGCCGCGAGCTCGACCAGACTTTCGAGAATACCGCCCACGATGCGACCTGGGCGCCCGCCGTGGACATCCACGAAGAGAACAGGCAGTTCGTCGTGCGCGCCGACCTGCCCGGCGTCAGCCCGAAGGACATCGAGATCACCGCCGACAAGGGCGTGCTCTCCCTGCGTGGCGCGCGCAACTTCGAGCAGAAGAGCGATGACGGCCTCTACTCGCGCATCGAGCGCGTGAGCGGCAAGTTCGTCCGCACTTTCACGCTGCCCGAGAACGTCGCCACGGACCAGATCAACGCGAAGTTCAAGGACGGCGTGCTCGAGCTCACGATCCCGAAGATCGCGAAGCCGGAGCCGCGCCGCATCGAAATCCAGGCCGCATAAACGGGGTCAGACCCCATTTCCTGGCAAACGGTGCCAGACCTGGCGCCTCTGACGCTGGTCCCTTCCCGAAGGGGCCGGCGTTTTCGTTTCCAACCGATACCGTGATCCGGATCGGCATGGCTCGTGACTCTCGCGGTCACATAGACTGACGCGACCTTTCCGCCGGGGTGCGCCATGCAGAACCGCTCGACCATCGTCACGTCCCTGCTCTTCGCGTTGTTTGTTTGTCGCGCCGATCCGGCCTTGGCGACTGTCGAGGTTTCGTGCCTGGGCGACATCAATCATGGCAAACCGGACATCGTCACGACCGCGATCGCGGATTTCACGAAGACCCTGAGCGATGCGCAACGCGCCACGCTCGAGCGACCGCTGACCCGCGAGAACGCCATCGGGTGGTCTAACCTGCCGATTGGCGTGGTGCCGCGACAGGGCCTGCGCCTCGGCGATCTCGATGAGAAGCAGGCCGCCGCCGCCAAGCAGGTATTCGCAGCCGCGTTCTCCGTCTGCGGCAACCGGTTGCTCGACGAAGTCAGGCTCGCCGACGATTACCTGACTGCCTTCGACAAGCGCTCGATGGGCTGGCACGGAGGCAACTACTACATGTCCGTGCTGGGTTCGCCCGGAGCGAACAAGCCCTGGATGCTGCAGGTCGGCGGCCACCACGTGGCGTACAACCTGACGATCTACGGCCGCGAACCGGGTGCGACGCCATTGTTCTTCGGCAGCGAGCCGATCCGTTTCACGATGGGAAAAACCGATCACGAGCCGCTGACCACGCAGAGCACCGCCATGTCGAATCTCGCGCGCGCGGTTTCCGCATATCCCGAAGCGAAGCTCTCCGGCACGTTCACCGACGTCGTCAAGGGCGTTCAGGTCGAATTCGTCCCGAACCAGCGACCCAGGGGCGGCATCGACACCGGGTTTCCTCACCAATATCCCACCGGCGAGCTGGATCGCGGCGTGCCCTATTCCCGGCTGGACGCCGAACAACGGCGTCACGTGCTCGCGGCGATCGAAAGCTACGCGTCGCTTCCGGGCGCGGCGATCTCCAGGCCGCTGTTCGACGCGTACGTATCGTCCGATGCGCTCTCGCGCACGTACGTCGGCTACTCCGGCGCGACGGATCTTTCGGCCAAAGGCTCCTACGTGCGGATCGATGGCCCGCGGATCTGGATGGAGTTCGTCGTCCAGCCAGCGGTCGCGAAGCCCGAGGAACTGCATTACCACGCGCTGTGGCGCGACAAGCAGGCGGACTACGGCGGCGAAGCGGGCGGCCATTGAAGCGCGCGGCGGGATTCGCGCTCCTGCTCGCCGCCTTCATCGCGCCGGCGCGCGCGCACCCGGCGCCGAACTCGATCCTGAGCTTGCGTTTCCTCGCGAACTCGGTGGACGCGGAGCTGCTCGTCCCCGCCTCCGAGCTCGCCATCGCCCGGGCGGCCGGCGCGGCCGGCGAGGTCTCTCCGGTTGCGCTCGCTGACTATCTACTGCGGCACTTCGGCGCCGAGACGCCCGGCGGCCAGCCCTGGAAGATGGAGATCGAAAACGTGCGCGCCACGACCTATCTCGATCACGACTATTTCCGAGTGCAGCTCGAGCTCGTGCCGCCGCGCGGCGCGGACACACGCGAATTCGTGCTGGTGAGCGACATGGTCACCCACGAGGTGCGCAACCACGTCGTCTACGTCGTCGCGGATGCCGAGCTGATCGGCGCGCTGCAATACCCCGCGCGCCGGCTCGACATCCAGCGCCCTCTCAACGCGCAGCCCCGCCGCCCAGGATCCGCGCCGGCAAAGTGATCAGCGCCCGCAGGAAGCCGAAAACGCCTTCCACCGCGATGCCGATCAGCCGGAAGGGCAGCGACAAAAGCCAGACAATTGGCCATAACAACAGGGCCAGCAATGCGATGGGCCAGCAGAGCACCAGCAGCAGGAGCCACAAGAGAAACTTGAGCATCGTTTGAGTATCCTCTTCGTCATGCCATTCAATCGTCGAAATCCCATGCGACTCGCCGCCATACGTGTCCTGGCCGCCTCGGCCTTCCTTGCCCTTACGAGCCACGCCGCGCTACCTCCGGGCCCGGACGGCACACCCGTCCCGACCCTGGCGCCCATGATCAAGCGCGTCTCGCCCGCCGTCGTGAACATTGCCACGCGCGGCACCATCCGCGAACGCTCACCCCAGAATCCCTTGCTCGAGGACCCGTTCTTCCGCCGATTCTTCGACATCCCGGACATGGGCCCGCGCGAACGGCAGTTCCAGAGCGCCGGTTCCGGGGTCATCTTCGATGCAAAGAACGGCTATATCGTTACAAACGCCCACGTGGTCGATAACGCGACCGAAATCACGGTCACCTTGCAGGATGGCCGCGACCTGGCCGCCACGGTCGTGGGCAGCGACGTGCCCTCGGACGTCGCCGTACTGAAGGTCAAGCCCGAAAACCTCACCCAGGTGGCGATGGGCGATTCGACCCAGATCGAGGTGGGCGACTACGTGGTGGCCATCGGCAATCCGTTCGGACTGCAGCATACGGTGACCTCCGGCATCGTTTCCGGACTCGGCCGCTCGGGCATCAACCCGGACGGTTACGAGGATTTCATCCAGACGGACGCGTCGATCAACCCGGGCAATTCGGGCGGCGCGCTGGTCAACATCAAGGGTGAGCTGGTCGGCATCAACAGCGCGATCCTGTCGCGCTCGGGCGGCAACATCGGCATCGGCTTCGCGATCCCGGTCAACATGGCCCGCAGCATCATGGACCAGCTGCTCAAGTACGGCTCGGTCAAGCGCGGGTTGTTAGGCGTGAGCATCTACTCGCTCACGCCCGACACGGCCAAGTCGCTCGACATCCCGAACACGCAGGGCGTGCTGGTATCGCAGGTCACCGAAGGCTCCGCGGCCGAAAAGGCCGGCATCAAGCCCGGCGACGTGATCACCAACATCAACGGCCAGGGCATCAAGTCGAACAGCGAGCTGCGCAACGCGATCGGCCTCGCGCGCGTGGGCGACAAGCTCGACATCACGATCATTCGCGACCGCAAGCCGCAGCAGGTGGTCGCGGTGATCACCGATCTGCCGGCGACGACCGCATCGACCAGCTCCAGGTCGACCCCGGCCACTCCCGCCGATACCACTCCGATTCATCCGAGCCTCGCGGGCGCGACGCTCGCGGATGCGCCCGATGGCGGCGTGCTGATCAAGGCGATCGAGGCGCGCAGCGCCGCGTCGCAATTGTTCCGCACCGGCGACCGGATCGAAGCCGCCAACCGCGCGAACGTGGCCAACCTCGAGGAGCTCCGCGGCATCGCCAAGCGCGGCGGCGCGTTGGTGCTGAAGATCCGGCGCGGAAACGCCGTGGTGCTCGTGCCCCTTCGCGCGCCATGACGCGCGCGAACATTGAACAATACCGCACCATGACGCGCGCGATCATTGAACAACACTGCGCCATGACGCGCGCGACAATGAATGACTACCGCGCCGTGAAGCGCGCGCTCTGAAGTTCCCAATGGACGTACTCATCATCGGAGCCGGCCCCGCCGGCTCCATTTCCGCAGCGCTGCTCGCGCGCCGTGGCTACCGCGTGCTCGTGCTCGAGCGGCAGACGTTTCCACGCTTTTCGATCGGCGAAAGCCTGCTCGCCTGCAGCATGGAACTGCTCGAGGAAGCCGGCATGGTCGAAGCCGTCATGGCGCGCGGCTTCCAGTTCAAGAACGGCGCCGTGTTCGACCGCGACGGCGAATTCTCCGAGTTCAACTTCGCCGACAAGTCGAGCCCGGGTTATCCGTTCACGTTCCAGGTGCAGCGTGCCGACTTCGACAAGACGCTGGCCGATGAGGCCGCGCGCCAGGGCGCCGAAATCCGCTACGAGGTCGAGATCACCGCCGTGGACTTCAGCGGCGAGCGGCCCCGGGTGACGAGCCGCGCCGCCGACGGCGCGACGGAGGTCCACGAGCCGCGCTTCGTGCTCGACGCGTCCGGCTTCGGGCGCACCCTGCCCAAACTACTCGACCTGCACCGTCCGTCGGATTTTCCGGCACGCGCGGCGATATTCACCCACGTGCGCGACGGCGCCGTCTCGGGCACGTTCGACCGGCAGAAAATCCGCATCGGCATCCACCCGGTCGATCGGGAGGTGTGGTCGTGGCTGATCCCGTTCTCCAACGGGACGGCCTCCGTGGGCGTGGTCTCCTCGATCGAGCACCATCGCGCCCGCACCGGAACGCTCGAAGAGCAGTACTGGCAGGCGATCCGCGCGGAGCCTCGCCTGCATGCGCTGCTCGCGAACGCCAGCACGGTGCGACCGGTCGGTGAGATCATCGGTTACGCCGCCACGGTGACGAAGCTCCACGGCCGGCATTTCGCACTGCTCGGAAACGCGGCGGAATTCCTCGACCCGGTGTTCTCCTCGGGCGTGACGATCGCGATGAAGTCCGCGAGCCTCGCCGTCGCCGCGCTCGACCGGCAGTTCAAGGGGGAGAACGTCGACTGGGATCGGGAATACGCGGAGCCGCTGATATACGGCGTGGAGACCTTCCGCAGTTTCGTCACCGGATGGTACGACGGCAGCCTGCAGGACGTGATCTTCTTCCCGCACCAGCAACCAGCCATCCGCCGCATGATCTGCTCGGTGCTCGCCGGCTACGTGTGGGATCCCGAGAATCCGTACACGGGGCCGAAGTCCGGCCGGCGGCTGCGCGCGCTCGCGGAAGTATGCCGAGGTAGTTAGAGTGCCGGCGCCGCGGGACGCGTCGGATTTCAGCGGACCCCTGAGGCGGATTCGGGCGCGGCCACGGCGCGCCGGTCGAGCGCGCGCCGCCGCAGACGCGCCACGGCCAGGTAAACCGCGGGCGTCGTGAAC
>JAEZCR010000189.1 GCA_023433465.1 Pseudomonadota bacterium
CAGGCGGCGGCTCGCACCCTTGCCCTGCCCATCGCGGAACTCGGCGGCGAGTTCGAACGAAATACGCATGTTGATTACTCCAAATTACATCTAACTACAGCGGACACCGCGACCAGTGCCGCCACCAAGGGGGCAGCCCCCATTTCCTAGCAAAAGGGGTCAGCCCTCAATCGTCAATTCAATCAAACGCAAAAGAGGACTGACCCCTTTTGCTAGGAAACGGGGGCTGCCCCCTAATCCAGATACAAGCTGCTGACCGAATCCTCGTCGCGTATGCGACGAATCGTCTCCGCCAGCAGCCCCGCAACCGACAACTGCCGGATGCGGCCACATTGCTTCGCCGCCGGCGATAGCGGGATGGTGTCGGTCACCACCAGCTCGTCCAGCGCCGACTGCGCGATCTTCTCGATCGCGTTGCCGGAAAGGATCGCGTGGGTGATGTACGCCACCACCTTCTTCGCGCCCTCTTCCTTCAACGCCTGCGCGCCCGCACACAGCGTGCCCGCGGTATCCACCATGTCGTCGATGAGGACGCAGGTCTTGCCCTTCACCTCACCGATGATGTTCATCACCTTCGACTCGTTCGGCCGCGGACGACGCTTGTCGATGATCGCGAGGTCGGCGTCGTCCAGGCGCTTCGCCAATGCTCTCGCTCTCACCACGCCGCCGACGTCCGGCGACACCACGATCAGGTTCTCGTAGCGCTGCCGGTACGCGTCACCCAGCAATACCGGCGACGCGTACACGTTGTCCACCGGGATGTCGAAGAATCCCTGGATCTGGGCCGAGTGCAGGTCGATCGTCAGCAGACGGTCGACACCCGCGCTCTGGATCATGTTCGCAATCAGCTTCGCGGTGATCGCGCTGCGCGTGGCGCGCGGCCGGCGATCCTGGCGCGAGTAGCCGAAGTACGGCACCACCGCGGTGATCCGCGCCGCGGAAGCGCGCCGGCACGCGTCCACCATCACCAGTAGTTCGATGAGATGGTCGTTCGTCGGCGGACACGTGGGCTGCACGATGAACACATCGCGCCCGCGCACGTTCTCCATCAACTCGATGTTCACTTCGCCGTCGGAAAATCTCCCGACATACGCGCGTCCCAGTGGCGTCGTCAGGTGACGCGCAATGTCGTGGGCCAGCGCCGGATTGGCGTTGCCCGCGAACAGTGTCAGCGTTTCCGAATCGACCACCGATCCTCCCAAGGTTGGGGACAGATTTATTTTGGACAGACTTAAGTCTGTCCCAAATAAATCTGTCCCCGAATCATGGCTGGGGTGGAAGGATTCGAACCTCCGAATGGCGGGATCAAAACCCGCTGCCTTACCACTTGGCGACACCCCAACGGCCTAACTCTTCGGGCGGCGGGAAAGCTCCTCCAGCAACGGAGATTCATCCAGACCGCGCGCGACGAACGCGCGCCAGCTGTCCGGTACACGCGCCGCGATTCGCTCCGCATCCTCGGGACGCGCGAACTTCGCGAACACACACGCTCCCGTACCCGTCAACCGCGCCGGCGCATGCCGCGCGAGCCATTCCAGTGCCTCACCCACCGCCGGAAACCGCGCGCGCACGACTGCTTCGCAATCGTTCCTCCCGCCCGTTTCCAAAAAGCCGCGCATTGTCGTGGGGGCGGAATTCCGTGTCAATTCAGCAGCCTGGAATACCGCGGCGGTGGGCACCGAGACGCCCGGAAAGATGACCAGATACCACGAATCGCTCCCCAGCGAGATCGGGGTCAGTTTCTCGCCGATCCCCTCGGCCCAGGCGGAGCGCCCCTGGACGAAAACGGGGACATCAGCTCCCAATCCGGCCCCAATTGCCGCCAACTCCGGCGAACTCAGGCCCAAGGCCCACATTTCGTTCAGCGCCACGAGGGTGGTCGCCGCATCGGAGCTGCCCCCGCCCAGCCCCCCGCCCATCGGGATCCGCTTGAGAACCGATATGTCCGCGCCCAGCGGCGTGCCGCCCGCCTTCTTGAGGGCCCGGGCCGCCCGCACCACCAGATCTTCGGATTCCGGCACCCCTGGGGGGCCATTCGGCCGGGCGATGACGCCGTCCTCGCGGACGGCGATGTCGATAGCGTCGCGAAGATCGATGAGCTGAAACACGGTCTGCAGCTCGTGATAGCCGTCGGGCCGGCGGCCGACCACGTGCAGCATCAGGTTGAGTTTCGCCGGCGCGCTCCAGCGCCGGGCTGTCACGGCCGCCATTGCTCGACCAGCAGCTTCATGCGGGCGCCCGCGAGGTCGGCCGCCGCGCGTTCCGCCGTGAGCCGTCGGGGCAGCGCGAATCCGAGGCCGGGGGCGCGCGAATCGATGCTCACGCGCCAGCCGTTCTGCATGAACCCGCGGATCTCGCCGCTGCCCGCGTCCTCGTCGACCTGCGCATCACCCGGCGCCGGGATGCCTAACAACCACCAGCGCAACTCCGCGAGTGGCAGCGCGAATCCGAGACGTTGCTCGAGCTCCTCGCGCGCGGCGGCGCCATCGAGCTGTTTGCCCGAGCTGGTTTCGATGCGCAGGTCCCCGCCCGTCATCGCCACGCGCACGCCGCCGATGCCCATCGGGCCGTTGAGCGCGAGGTTCGTGCTCGCGGGCTGCTGCTCGTAACGTAGATTCGCGGAGAATCCCTCACCGTTCGCCGCGACCGCGACGCGGCCCGTGAGTCCGAATCGATCGAGCTTTTCGAGCCCGGCGCGCTGCTCGGCCCAGGGCGCGTCGGGACCGGGACCGATGACGGGTTGCGGAGGAAGCGTGCGGCAGCCGGCCAGCAGCGTCATCGCGACGGCCACCGCGGCGGCCATCCTGGCGATGCCGGTGGTCGCAGCGTCGGTCGCGATGGGGGCGGTCGCGGCGCGCCGACCCGCGCGGAACACGGGCGCGGCCTCTAACTACCGGCGCGAGCCGTGGTCTGCGGCGCGCTGTCCGCGCCTTCCGGCTCGAGCGCGTCGGCCGGCGGTATTTCGGACGGCTCCGCGGATCCCGGCGCCGCTTCCAGCTTCGCGCCGGTCAGACGCTCGATCGTCGCGCGCAGCGGTTTCGAATCCGGCGATCGCGCGAGCGAACGCGCCCACAAGGCGCGCGCCTCGGCCTGCTTGCCGCTCACCCACAGCGCCTCACCCCAGTGAGAGGCGATCTCCGGATCCGGAAAGATGCGGTACGCGCGCTCGAGGTGCGGCAACGCGCCCGGAATGTCTCCGCGGCGGAATCGCACCCAACCCAGGCTGTCGAGATATGCCGGGTTGTCGGGGGAAATCTCGAGCGCCTTGCGGATCAGCGTCTCCGCGCGCGGCAGCTTCTGGTTGCGATCGGCGAGCGAATAACCCAGTGCATTGAGCAGGTTGGAGTCTTCCGGGCGCTCCTTGAGCAGCGACTCGAAACCGCGCACGGATTCCTTCGTCATGCCGGCTTTGTCCTGCACGAGCGCGATCTGGTAGCGCAGGCCGGGATGGTCTGGAAAACGCTCGAGGGCGAGCTGCAGCAGCGCGACGGCCTCGGAAGGTTTGCCGGCATCCTCGAGCAGCGTGGCCTTGGCGAATTCCACGTCGAGCGAATCCGCGCGCTCCTTCGCCGCGTGTTCGTCGAGCATGCGGAAGGCTTCGGTGCGCTTGTCGTCCTTCATGAGCAGGCGCGCGGCGCGACCACGCACGATGAGTCCGGCGCCGGCCTCGGCGAGACGCGAGTAACCTTCGAGCGCGAGATCGGTGCGGCCCTCGCGTTCGGCGATCGACGACAGATAGAAGAAGGCCTCGGGCGCGGCGGTCTGGGACGAGAGCAAACTACCGAAACGCCGCCCGGCCTCCGCCATGTCGCCGAGCTGATAGGCGATTTTGCCGAGCCGCAGGTCTGCCTCGTCGCGCACCGCTTCGTCGGCGCGCATGCTCTCGAGTTCCTGGCGCGCGTCCTCGAGCCGGTCGAGCCGCAGCAGCGTATCGGGGTAGGCGAAGCGCTGCGTGTCCGGTTCGAGCGCGGCGGCTTCCTTCGCGTACGCGATCGCCGCGATGGCCTCGCCTTCGGCGGTGAGCACGCGGGCAATCTGCGCGCGCGCGTAACCCGAGGCGGGCTCGGCCGCGAGCATGCGGTCCGCGTACTTGCGCGCGGTCGCGAAATCGAACGATTCGAGCGCCAGGTCGACGCCCGCGGACAAAAGGTCGGTGGATGCATCCGGCGCGTCGAACGCCGGGCGCAGGGTTGCGAGCGCGATCGCGGTTCCACCCGCGTCGCTCACTTCGGGAATCAGCTTGATCAGCGCCGGTTCGCCGCCGAGCTCGCGCGTGCGCAGGATGGCCGCGCCGGCCTCGTCCTCGTGATACAGCCGGGCGGCCGCGACAGCCAGCGACGCGGACGCATCGACGCTGTGCGGTTCGAGCTTCTGCCAGCGCTTCGCGGCGCGCAGCGTCGCCTCGACCTGCTGGCAATCCGCCGCGACCTTCGTCGCGCGCTCGGAGATCGTCGCATCGTTCGTGCCCATCGCGGCCTTGAGATAACGGTCGGTGCCGCCGCGGCAGTCGCCGCGCGACAACGCCATGTCGGCGAGCATCAACGCCGCGTTGTCGGTCTTCGAGGTGGACAGCGCGCCGGCGGAACCCGGTAGCAGCGAAACGATGGCCAGTGAAAATATGGCTACGGGCAAGGATTTTCGTGGCATGGAGGGCACTATAACTGGACCCCGGCCCCTTACAATGGTTCTGTGAAAGACAGCATCCGCACGCGGCTCGAGAAGATGGTCGACCGCTATGAAGAAGTCGGCCGATCCCTCGCCGACCCTGCCGTCATCGGCCGACAACGGGAATTCCGCGATCTCTCGGTGGAATACGCCCGCCTTACTCCCGTCGCGCAGAAGTTCGCGGCGTTCCAGGCGCTCGAACGCGAATTGAGCGCGGTGCAGGAGATGCAAGAGGATCGCGACCCCGAAATGCGCGCCATGGGCGCCGAGGAAGTCGCGCGGCTGACCCCGGAGGTCGCGGCCGCGGAAGATGCCCTGAAACTCCTGTTGATCCCGCGCGACCCGCGCGACGACAAGAACATCTACCTCGAGGTACGTGCGGGCACCGGCGGCGACGAGGCGGCGATCTTCGCGGGCGACCTGTTCCGCATGTACGCGCGTTATGCCGAGAACAACGGGTTCTCGGTCGAGATCCTCTCGGAGAATCCCGGGGAACACGGGGGCTACCGCGAGGTGATCAGCCGTATCGTGGGCAATGGCGCCTTCGGACGCTTCAAGTTCGAATCGGGCGTGCACCGCGTGCAGCGCGTGCCCGCAACCGAGGCGCAGGGCCGCATCCATACTTCCGCCGTCACCGTCGCAATTCTTCCGGAAGCCGACGAAGTGGAAGCCGCGGATCTCAACCCCGCGGAGCTGCGCATCGACACGTACCGCGCCTCCGGCGCCGGCGGCCAGCTCGTCAACAAGACCGAATCGGCGATCCGCATCACGCACCTGCCGCCCGGCATCGTCGTGGAGTGCCAGGACGAGCGCTCGCAGCACAAGAACCGCTCGCGCGCCATGGCGTTGATGAAGGCCAAACTACTCGCGGCAGAGCAGGAGAAACGCGCCACCGAGATCGCGCAGAACCGCAAGCTGCAGGTCGGTACGGGCGACCGCTCGGAGCGCATCCGCACGTACAACTTTCCGCAGGGTCGCGTGACGGATCACCGCATCAACCTCACGCTCCACAAGCTCGGCGACATCATGCAGGGCAAGATCGACGAACTGCTCGATGCCCTGCAGCACGAGCACCAGGCCGAACAGCTCGCCGAGGAAGAGCAGCGAGGCGCGGCGTGAACGCCGGAACCGCGGGCCCGGTTCTTTCAGGACAGGGGCTCGCGGGCCCGATCCTCCCGGATCGGGGGCTCGCCGCCCCACCGTCGCTCGCGGTGCCGAGCGCCACCGGCATCGATGCACGCATCGTGCTCGCGGGACCAGGGGCGCGCGCCATCGCGTTCGTCATCGACTGGCTGATCCGCGCGGGCGTCGCGCTCGTCTACCTGCTGGTCGCATCGTTGCTCATCACGGGCGGCATCGACATGCAGATCCAGCCGGACGACGAGACCCTCTGGTACCTGCTCGCCGCCACGCCCGCGACGGCTATCTACTTTCTCTACCACCTGGCGCTGGAGCCGCTGCTCGGCGGCCGCACGCCGGGCAAGCGCATGACCGGCATCCGCGTGCTCACACCCGAAGGAGTCGCGCCGACGACGGGCGCGCTCATCACGCGCAACGTGTTCCGCATCGTCGACTCGATGCCGGTGCTCTACGTCGTCGGCCTGCTGTTCGTGATGTTCGGCAAGCGTCACCAGCGCCTGGGCGACCTCGCGGCCGGCACCGTGCTCGCGGTGGACCGCGCGCCCTTCCTCGAGAAACTGCTCCCCCGGTTGTCCGGGAACGGGCCGGACACGCAGGGATGGGCCGCCGCGTCGCGAACGCGCGCCGCCAGCCTGCGCAAGGACGACGCCTCGGTGCGGGAC
>JAEZCR010000204.1 GCA_023433465.1 Pseudomonadota bacterium
AGACGAGACCGAGCAGCACCGAGAAGAAGATGCTGTCGACGTTGACGGTCCAGAACCCCTCGCCGTACTTGAGGTTCGCCAGGTGGTGAACGATGTACTCGCTGCCCGTGGGAGCGTGTTCTGCGCCGTGTTCGACTGATGCCATCTACTCTTCTTCCTATCGTTTCGCTGCCGTCGCTGTCCCCGTCCCCGTCTTTCCAGACAAGGGAGGCAGCGCGTTGGCGAGAGCGATCCAGTACACGAACAAAGTTGCGATGTAGGCGCCGAACAACGCGGGGAACGAGACCTTCATCGTCACGAACACCACGATGAACGAAACCACCGTCACTGCGAGTTTCGTTCCTTCGCCCACGTAGAAAGCGCGCGCCACGCGTTCCGGGTCCGCGCCCGCCGGGTGCGCGAAACCGATGAGCGCGAGCGCGGCGCTCGCGAGCGCGGATATTCCGCCGCCCACGAGGGCCGACAATCCTGCGGTACGCCCCCAGACCGCGAAGCAAAGAGCCGCGGCCACGATCGTTACGACGACCTGGCCGAGCACTACGCTCGCTGCCAGTCGCCTCGCTTGGGGCAACTCAAGGGTGACCACGACACTCCTACTGCAAGTCGACAATCCGCGAACAGCACGACGGGCTCGCGAAGGCCGCGAGCTGCATCAGCGATGTTCGAAAATTGTTTGGCTTGGCAACGACTTACGTGTGCCTTGGCCAGGGGCGCGCATTATATACGCCGACCCTGGCACCTTCAACACGAGAACGGCCTTTTTTCCTGGGGTTTTACGTATCCGGGAGACTCTTGTCGGACGTCTTCCACTCGCCACCGGGCGGCAGGGAGAAAACCCGGAAACGAGCGATGCGCAGGTGGCTGAAAGTCGTACGCAGGGCGAACCAGCCGCCCTCGTAAGGCGCTGCGTCTTCGAGGTGAAACAGTCGTTCGCCGTCCCGCCAGTATTCGATCGACTTTCCGTTCGCCACAAGGCGAATGGTCTGTTTCCGGTTCGGCTTCAGCAGTACACCGGGGGCTGAAAGATCGTGCTCGGGGAGCATCGGCCGGATGTCCGGATCGCCGATGTAGCGGCGGAAACGCGTGGTCGTGTTCCGGTT
Source organism: Pseudomonadota bacterium (assembly GCA_023433465.1). Lineage (GTDB taxonomy): Bacteria > Pseudomonadota > Gammaproteobacteria > Steroidobacterales > Steroidobacteraceae > CADEED01. The sequence continues at coordinate 1,101 of JAEZCR010000204.1, forward strand.
GCCGCCCAGCCCCACGTAATAAGTGAGCAGATCGTTGTATTCGGCGAACTTCCCGCTGCGGGCTCGCACGTAGACCGGTTGCCGGCCGTCGCGATTGTTCGCCATCCAGAAGACGTTGAGATCGCTCACCTCATCGTTCGCGCCGCCTTCCGAGACGGCGATGGCGTCGAATTCGATCACGATGGGTCCGGTGAGCTTCGGCTTGAACCACAAGGTGACGCCCGCGGGCGTGTCGATGTCGAGCACGCCGTTCGCGGCGGAGATCTTCGCGGGCTTTTCCGCTTCGATGTGCCACTGAGCGAGGCCGGCGTCGAAGTTGTCGCGGAACAACTCCTTTGCGGGAGAGGCGAGCGGCACTGTCAGCAGCAGCGCTGCCGCGAGTGCGTTACTGAATGTGCGCAATGATGCCGTCGAGCTCGTCGAGCGAGTGATAACTCACTACGAGTTTTCCGCGACCGTTCGCGGCGTGCTGGATTTCGACGCGCGCGCCGAGTTTTTCGGACAACTCGTCCTGCAGACGCCGCACGTTGGGATCGAGGGATTTCGATTCCTTCGCGTTCGCGCCGCCGGCGGTCTTGGCGAGCAGCGCGCGTACCATCGCTTCGGTGTCGCGCACGGAGAGACCCTTCTTCGCGACCAGCGTGCCGACTTCGATCTGCTGGCGGCGCTGCGTGAGGCCTAACAACGCCCGCGCGTGGCCCATCTCGAGCTCGCGATGTTCGACGAACGTGCTGATCTCGTCGGGCAGTTCGAGCAGGCGCAGCAGATTGGACACCGCGGCGCGCGAACGTCCGACCGCGTCGGCCGCTTGCTGGTGCGTGATGCCGAATTCGCTGATGAGGCGTTCGAGCGCACGCGCCTCTTCGAGCGGGTTGAGGTTCTCGCGCTGGATGTTTTCGATGAGCGCCATCGCGATGGCGGCTTCGTCGGGCACGCGGCGGATGACCGCCGGGACGGTGGCGAGACCGGCGATCTGCGCGGCGCGCCAGCGGCGCTCACCCGCGATGATTTCGTAGCGCTGCGACTGTCCGGGCGCGGCGCCGTCGACGGGACGCACGACGATGGGTTGCACGATGCCCTGCGCCTTGATCGACGCCGCGAGCTCTTCGAGGGACTCCTGTCGCATGTCGACGCGCGGCTGGTATTTGCCCCGCTGCAGGAGGTCGAGCGGGAGGTTCGCGAGTTCGTCACCCGGGAGTTTCGCGGGGGGGGCGGGGGCGGCCGGCGCGCCTGCGGCGGGCGCGGGCTCGGGCCGCTTCGTCATCTGGCCCAGCAGCGCTTCGAGGCCGCGGCCCATGACTGGCTTCTTCGTGCTCATGGCCGGGGATCATAAAGGGGTCTGGCTCGATTTTGGCTCCGCAAAATCGTGCATGACCCCATCGGCGACGCGTTGGAACGAAGCCGGACGCCATTTCCGCCAGACAGGAACGGCTCCACGACCGGTTCAGTTGAGAGAGTGCTCCCCACCAGCCACCTGCGGCGGCGCCGCTTCCTCGGTGCCCGCGGTTCCGGCATCACCGCTTCCGGCCTCCGCGGTTCCGGTCTCATCTTCCTTACGCAACATCTCCCCCGCCAGCGCGAGATACGCGAGCGCGCCGCGCGAGTCCTTGTCGTGTTGGAGCACCGGCTTGCCGAACGACGGTGCCTCGGCGAGCCGCACGTTGCGCGGCACGATGGTGCGGAACACCTTGTCGCCGAACACCGAGATGAGCTGCGCCGAGACTTCGTTCGCGAGGTTGTTACGCGGATCGAACATCGTGCGCAGGATGCCTTCGATCTCGAGGTTCGGACTCACCGACGCCTTGATCTGCTCGATCGTGCCGACCAGCGCGGACAGACCCTCGAGCGCGTAATACTCGCACTGCATCGGGATCAGCACGCTCTGCGCCGCGACCAGCGCGTTCAGCGTGAGCATGTTGAGCGACGGCGGGCAGTCGATGAGGATGACTTCGTACTGGTCCTGGATTGGCTTGAGCGCGTTGCGCAGGCGAAGCTCGCGACCCGCGAGGGTAGTTAGGAGCTGGACTTCCGCGGCGACCAGGTCCTGGTTCGCGGGCATCACCGACATGCCGGGCATCGACTCGAGCTGGACAATCGCGGCGGCCGCGTCGCACTCGCCCAGCAATACATCGCCGGTGCCGCGTTCGATCTGCGACTTCTCGATGCCGCAACCCATCGTCGCGTTGCCCTGCGGGTCGATGTCGATGAGCAGCACGCGGCGGCGCGTCGCGGCGAACGACGCGGCGAGGTTCACCGATGTCGTGGTCTTGCCGACCCCGCCCTTCTGGTTCGCGACCGCGATGATGCGCTTCATGAGCCGATCTTAACCCGCTGCGCCCGAGGCTTAGCGAGCGTTTTTGCCGCCGGACTTGTGACGTTGAAGTGCGACAAGGTGCCTTTCTGCATCGAGTCCGGGTACACGCAGCGGCACGACTTGCGCGCTCCAGCCGCGCGGCAGCTCGCGGATCTCGTCCTCGGGCAACTTGCCCTTCATCGCAAGCAGGCGCCCGCCTTCGCCGACGAGCTTCGCGGCGTTATGTAGAACATCCGTCAGGGAGCCGACCGCGCGGACCACGACGGCGTCGAAATTCTTCTCGCCGCTGTAATTCTCGGCGCGCGCCGCGAATGCGCGGGCGTTGCGGATGTCGAGCTGCTCGATGCTCTCCGCGACGAAGCGGATCTTCTTCTGCGTGCCGTCGATGAGCGTGAAATCGCGATCGGGGCACGCGACCGCGAGCGGGATGCCGGGAAAACCGCCGCCCGTGCCGACATCGATGATGCGGCGCGCAGCGCCGAGATGCGGCACGAGACTCAGGCTGTCGAGCATGTGCAGCGTGAGGATGCCCTCAGGGGTGACGATCGACGTGAGATTCACGTGTTCGTTGCGTTCGCGCAGCTTCCCGGCGTACATCCACAGGATCTCGACCTGCGATTCGTCGAGCTCGACGCCCATCTCGCGCGCACCCGCGTCGAGGCGCGCCTTCCAGGCGACTGCGTCGAGTGGGGTCGCGGTCATTTGCCGTTCGCGACGAGCTGGGCCATGAATTCGTTCACGGTCATCGAATCGAAGTCCTTGCGCGCGAACATCGCCTTGATCGCCTCGGCCTGGCGCTCGGAGAAGTGCGCCGCGACGGAGGCGTTGAACTTCTCGACGAGCAGCGGCATGCCTTCGGCGCGCCGCTTGCGATGCCCTACTGGATAGTCCACGCGCATCTCGATCGCCGGCGCGCCATCGCTGAAGTGGATGGTCACCGAGTTGCCGATGTGGCGCTTGTCGCGCTCGTAGTATTCCTTCGTGAACGTCGAATTTTCGCGCACGGTCATCTTCGCGCGCAGCACGTCGATGCGCGGATCGCTCGCGACTTCATCCTCGTAATCCGCCGCGGTGAGGCGGCCGAAGATCAGCGGCACCGCGACCATGTACTGGATGCAGTGATCGCGGTCGGCGGGGTTCGCGAGCGGGCCCGTCTTGTCGATGATGCGCACGCCGGGCTCCTGCGTCTCGATGACTATCTTCTCGACGAACGCGAGTCGGTCCTTCACGCGCGGATGCAGCGCAATGGCGCATTCCACCGCGGTCTGCGCGTGGAACTCCGCCGGAAAGCTGATCTTGAACAACACGTTCTCCATCACGTAGCTGCCGAGCGGCTGCGCGAGCGTGAGCGGTTTGCCCTTGAACAATACGTCCTGGAAGCCCCAGGTCTTCGCGGTCAGCGCCGAGGGATAACCCATCTCGTCCTTGATCGCGAACAATGCATGCCGCACGGCGCGGCTCGTGGCATCGCCGGCGGCCCAGCTCTTGCGCGAACCGGTGTTCGGCGCGTGGCGATACGTGCGCAGCGCGCCGCCGTCTATCCACGCGTTCGACAGCGCGTTCACGATCTGTTCGAGCGAGCCGCCGAGCATCTGCGTGGCCACTGCGGTCGAGGCCACTCGCACCAGCAGCACGTGATCGAGCCCGACGCGGTTGAAGGAGTTCTCGAGCGCGAGCACGCCCTGGATCTCGTGCGCCTTGATCATCGCCGTCAGCACGTCGCGCATCGTGAGCGGCTTCTCGGCCAGCAGGATCGCGCGACGCGATAGATAGTCGGCCACGGAAAGTATGGCGCCGAGATTGTCGGAAGGGTGTCCCCACTCGGCCGCGAGCCAGGTGTCGTTGAAGTCGAGCCAGCGCACCATCGCGCCGATGCTGAACGCGCCCATCACCGGGTCGAGCTCGTAACTCGTGCCCGGTACGCGCGAGCCGCCCGGCATCGTCGCGCCCGGCACCACGGGTCCGAGCAGCTTGGTGCAGGCTGGGTACTTGAGCGCCTGGAACCCGCACGCGAGCGTGTCCATGAGACAGTACTGCGCGGTCTCGTATGCCTGCGGACTATCTACCTTGAAGTTCTGGGCGTAGTCGGCGATCGCCACGAGCAGCTTGTCGGGCTGCGGGCGCTGCGCGGACTTGTAATCGTGTGATGCCATCTCGACTCGACTCCGTGCTCAATGATCGCCGGCCAACCTGAGTCCGACGATGCCCACCACGATCAGCGCGAGGCTGACCAGTTTGCCGGGGTTGGCGCTCTCGCCGAACAGGTAGATGCCGAGCACCGCGGTGCCGACCGCTCCGACCCCGACCCACACCGCGTACGCGGTGCCGACCGGCAGCGTCTTCATCGCAATGCCGAGCAGCATGAGACTCACGATCATGGCGCCGATCGTTCCGACGGTCGGCCACGGACGCGTGAATCCCTCGGTGTACTTGAGGCCCACTGCCCAGCCGACTTCGAGCAATCCGGCGAAGACCAACAGCAACCAGTTCATGACGACCTCCAATTGAGGAATGGGGTCGTCCCCGAGCTGTATTGCGCGCGGGGTCGTCCCCGCGAACGGCGCGCATCTTACCCACTCGGCGGCGGCCGGGCTAATCGGCGGGATTACTCGGGGAAAGGCGAGTCCTGTCGCACCATGCGCTCTTCGACCATGTCGGCCAGCGTCCGCACGCTGAGCGGATACACGGGCTCGCGCTGCTTCGCCTCGAAGATCGCGCGCGACGAGATAACCACGCCGAATTCCTGACCGATGTCGATGACCAGCTCGTTGAGCTGGGCCTCGTTCATGCCCTGGGCCGCCAGCGATTCCCGGATGTCGATGTCATCCTTCTTCTTGCGGAGCTGCTGCGCGGCGAGTTCGCGGATGCCGTCGATGATCTCGAACTTCGGCACGGGCGGCCTGCCGGGCGCAGATGTGGCCGCCAGCAGAGTCGCGAGCATCGCCGCCCACATGACACCGCGTTTGCCGGCACCGGATTCCATGGCGCCTCCTGTGTTACGGCCGCTGTGCGAGCGGCACGAATGGCCGGTTTTCCGGACCGATGTAGTTGGCCGCCGGGCGGATGATCTTGCCGTCGGCGCGTTGCTCGATGACGTGCGCGCTCCAGCCGGTCACGCGCGACATCACGAACAGCGGCGTGAACATCGCGGTGGGCACGCCCATCAGGTGGTAACTCACCGCGCTGAACCAGTCGAGGTTCGGGAACATCTGCTTGAGATGCATCATGAGCGTCTCGATGCGCTCGGCGATGTCGTAGAGCTTCATGTCGCCGGCCTCGCGGCCCAACTTCTCCGCCACGCGCTTGATGATCACGTTGCGCGGATCGGACACGGTGTATACCGGGTGGCCGAAGCCGATGATGATTTCCTTGTTGGCCACGCGCTTGCGGATATCGGCCTCGGCCTCGTCGGGAGTCGAGTAACGTTCCTGGATCTCGAGCGCGACTTCGTTGGCGCCGCCGTGTTTCGGTCCGCGCAGCGCGCCGATGGCGCCCGTGATGCAGGAGTAGATATCCGAGCCCGTACCCGCGATGACCCGCGAAGTGAACGTGGACGAATTGAATTCGTGCTCGGCGTAGAGAATGAGCGAGGTGTGCATCGCGCGCACCCAGTTCGCGGGCGGCGGACGGCGGTGCAGCAAGTGCAGGAAGTGTCCGCCCACCGAGTCGTCCTCGGTCTCGACGTGGATGCGCCGGCTGCTGTGCGAGTAGTGGTACCAGTAGCAGAGCATCGAGGGAAAACTCGCGAGCAGGTGATCCGCGATCTCCCGCGCGCCGGCTTCGTTGTGATCGTTCGGCTCGGGCAATACGCAGCCCAGCGCCGACGCACCGGTGCGCAGCACGTCCATTGGGTGCGCGCCCGGCGGCAGTTGCTCGAGGATGGCGCGCACCGGCGCCGGGATGCCGCGCAGACTCTTGAGCTTCGCCTTGTACGCCGTGAGCTCGGACTGGTTCGGCAGCTTGCCGTGGATCAGTAGATAGGCAATCTCCTCGAACTCGCAGCTCTCGGCGACTTCGAGGATGTCGTAACCGCGGTAGTGCAGGTCGTTGCCGCTGCGGCCGACGCTGCACAGCGCCGTGTTGCCTGCCGCGACGCCGGACAGCGCGACGGATTTCTTCGGCTTCGGCGTGGCGTTCATGGGCGGGTGCTCCTGTGGCTACTTCTTTTCGTTCGCGAACAACTCGTCGAGCTTGCGCTCGTAGGCGTGGTAGTCGAGATATTTGTACAGATCGTCGCGCGTCTGCATGTCGGCGACGACGTTCTTCTGCGTGCCGTCGCGGCGGATCGCCTGGTACACCTTGAGCGCGGCGAGATTCATCGCGCGGTAGGCGGAGCAGCAATGCAGCACGATGTCGACGCCCACGGAGCCGAGCTCGTCGCGCGTGTACAGCGGCGTCTTGCCGAACTCGGTGATGTTCGCGAGCACGGGCACCTGCACCGCGTCGCGCACCTTGCGATACATCGGAAGGTCCGTGATGGCCTCGGGAAACACCGCGTCGGCGCCCGCGTCCACGCACGCGCGCAATCGCTCGATCATGCGGTCGAGGCCTTCGCTCGCGAGTGCGTCGCTGCGCGCCATGATGACGAAGGTGCCGTCGGTGCGCGCGTCGACGGCGGCCTTCACTCGATCCACCATTTCCTCGAGCGGCACCACTTCCTTGCCGGGACGATGACCACAGCGCTTGGCCTGCACCTGGTCTTCGATGTGCATGCCGGCCGCCCCGGCCTTGATGAACGACCGCACGGTGCGCGCGATGTTGAATGCGCCGCCCCAGCCCGTGTCGGCGTCGACCAGCAACGGCAGCGTGCTCGCCTCGGTGATGCGCCGGATGTCGATGAGCACGTCGTCCATCGTGCTGATGCCGAGATCGGGCAGCCCGAGGGAATTCGCGGCGACACCGCCGCCCGATAGATAGAGCGCGCGGAAGCCGGTGGCTTGCGCCATGCGCGCGGCGTACGCATTGATGGCGCCGACGACCTGCAGCGGCTTCTCCGCGGCGAGCGCCGCGCGGAATTTCGCGCCTGCTGTGTCAGGAGTGGACTGGGTCATGTGCGGAGTTTACGGCCGCGCGCCGATCTTGACGACTGTACGCCCGACGACCTTGCCGTCGATGTAAGACTGAAAGGCATCGGGCAGCAGGTCGAACGCGATCGTCCGCGTGACGATGCGATCGATATGCCGAGGCGCGCAATCGGTCGCGATACGCCGCCACACTTCCAGCCGCTCTGCGCGGCGCGTCGCCGCGGAATTGATGCCGAGCAGGTTCACCCCGCGCAGGATGAACGGCATGACGGTCATGTTGAGTTGCGCTCCGCCCGCGAGCCCGACGCTCGCGATGTTTCCCCAGAAGTCGATCTGTCGAGTGAGTCCGGCGAGCACCTCGCCCCCGACGCTGTCGATCGCCCCCGCATAGCGAGCGGGTTCGAGTGGTCGGCTGCCGAGCGAAAACGCGTTGCGTAGCAGGATGTGGCTCGCCCCGAGCGCAGTCAGGTAGTCAGAGGAATCCGGCTTGCCCGTCACCGCGATGACCTCGTAACCGCGTCCGGCGAGCATGTCGATGGCGAAGCTGCCCACGCCGCGGGTGGCGCCGGTCACGACGATGGGACCCCGCGATGGCTCCTGGCCGTTTCGCTCCATGCGATGGATCGCAAGCGCCGCGGTAAAGCCCGCGGTCCCGATCGCCATGGCCCGAAACGCATCGAGACCCGGCGGCATCGAGATCACGCTGTCCGCTTTCACGCGCGCGACTTCCGCGTATCCGCCGTCGAAGTTCTCGGATAGCCCGCTGCCGGTGACGAGCACCGCGTCGCCCGGCTCGAAGTCGGCGACCTGCGAGCTCCTGACTACCCCGGCGAGGTCGATGCCGCCGACCAGTGGGTAGCGGCGCAGGATCCGGCCCGCGCCCGTGGCCGCGAGCGCGTCCTTGTAGTTGATCGTGGAGTAAAGGACGTCGATGACGACTTCGCCGGGCGTGAGGGCATCGAGGGTAAGGTCCTCGAAGCGCGCGGCGACCTTGCCGTCGGTCTCGTGTATGCGGAATGCCTTGAAAGTACTCACAGTCGAGACCCTCGCGGAAGTCACGTTAGTATCCTGCCATGAAATACGTCTACGACCTGTTCGTGATCGGCGCGGGTTCCGGTGGCGTGCGTGCCGCCCGCATTGCGGCATTGGCCGGCGCGAAGGTGGCGATCGCCGAGGAATACCGTATCGGCGGCACCTGCGTGATCCGCGGCTGCGTGCCCAAGAAATTCCTCGTCTACGGCGCGGAGTTCTCGCAGTTCGTCACCGATGCGCCGGGTTATGGGTGGACGATCGACAGTGCGCGTTTCGACTGGGCAACGTTGCGCGACAACGTGCAGCGTGAAGTCGCGCGACTTTCGGGTTTGTACACCACCAACCTGGCCAGGGCGGGTGTCACGGCGTTCGAGGAGCGCGCCGAGGTCGTCGATGCGCACACCGTGCGGCTCGCGAAATCCGGCAGCGAGATCTCCGCGGAACGCATCCTGATCGCGACCGGCGGCAAGCCGCATCTGCCCGAGAATCTGCCCGGCGTCGAAATCGGCATCACGTCGAACGAAGCGTTTCACCTCGAGAAATTTCCGCAGCGCGTGTTGATCGTGGGCGGCGGATACATCGCGCTCGAGTTCGCGAACATCTTCCACGGGCTCGGCGCGGAGACGACGATCCTGCATCGCGGCGACCAGCTGTTGCGCGGCTTCGACATCGATCTGCGCTCGCACATGCACATCGAGTCCGAGCGGCGCGGCATCAGGCTGATGATGAAGAATACGCTCGCGCGGATGGAGCGGGCGAACGGGGGCGTGCGCGCGACTCTATCTACCGGCGAAGTCGTCGAAACGGACGTCGTGATGCATGCCACCGGGCGTGTGCCGCACACCGCGGGGCTGGGTCTCGAACGGGCTGGCGTCGAGGTCGACAGCGCCGGCGCGGTGGTCGTGAACGAGTACTCGCAGAGCAGCGTGCCGTCCATCTACGCGGTGGGGGACGTGACGAATCGGATGAACCTCACGCCAGTTGCGATCCGCGACGGGCACGCGTTCGCCGATACGATCTACAACAACCAGCCGACGCCGGTGGATCACCGCTCGGTGCCGAGCGCCGTGTTTGGGCGACCGCCGATCGGCAGTGTCGGGCTCACGGAGGCGGACGCGCTGCGCAGTCACGGCAAGGTCGACATCTATCGCACGAGCTTCCGGCCGATGCGCAACATGCTCACGCCCAACCTGGAGCGCACGCTCATGAAGATCATCGTCGACGGGGCGAGCGATCAGTTGTTAGGCGTGCACATCGCGGGCGAGGACGCGCCGGAGATGATCCAGCTCGCGGCCGTGGCGGTGAAGGCGGGGTTGACGAAGAAGCAGTGGGACAGCACGGTGGCGCTGCATCCGACGGCGGCGGAAGAACTGGTGTTGATGCGCGAGAAGCTGACCCCGGCGGGATCGGTGCCTGGCTAGGCGTCCGCGCTAATCCCCACTTCCTGCTCCGGCACCGCTGTCCCCACGTATTTGGACGTACTGACGCGCGCGCACCTGCATCCATTCCGCCCTGCTCAGCAGATTGAATGCTCTGGGGATGAGTGTCCTGTCGTTGGTGCGAAGGCCCTCGACGTACATCTCGATGAATGCACGCCAGTTGCGCGCGGCCGCGAGATGCGTTGCACGTAGCGCGACCAGCTCCGGGGTGTCGTAGGCCGGCTCGTCGAGGATGCGGAACGTGACGGCCCACCAGCCGCCCTCGAGCGGACCCTCGAGCTTTGCGATGAATCCATCGATTGTCAGCGCATCGTCTTCGAGCATCCCGCGATAGAGGCGGTATTCGTCGAGCAATGCGGCGGATTGTTGGTCGAACAGCGCGACCTGCGCCGATGCGAGCTTGTGCGCGCGCGTGCCCGGCGGGATCGGTACGATCGGCTCGTCGAAGCGGACGGGCAATTCCGGTTCCGGGATTGCCACGGGTGCGAGTTCGGGCGCGGATGCCGTTGGCTTCGCGCCCGGGGCTGTCGTCTCGACTTCGGTCGAGGCGGCAATCGGCGGTGGCGCCACTTCCGATCTGCGCAACCCGATGGCGGCGCCCGCGATCAGGATTGCCAGCGCGAAAAACCCGCCGAACACGCGCGAATCCGGCCGGAACTTCGGCGCTCGCGCAGGTAGTTCGACTTCAACGGTTCGTTCGGTCGGCAGCAGCCGCACGATCTCGGCGGCGATCTCGCGATCGTCGGTCCACAGGGGAAGGATTTCGCGCGCATTGTCCGCGCCGCAGAATTCGAGGCGCACCGAGTTTCCCTCGCGATAGACCTCGCGCAGCTCACCGGCGGCGATCCGGCGACTGCGGCCCTGCGAGAGCAGGCCGCGATTGACGGCAATCGTGACGGCGCCGGGCTGGATGCTGATGCGGCCGGAGCCTTTCCAGCGCAGCGTGTTGGATGGCAGCGCGAGCAGCGCCACGAGACCGGGCGAGGGCGCGAATCGGACGTCGAACGTGTGCGACAAGGTCGAAGACTCCGGTGGTTCCGGCGAATCGCCTGCGCGGTCAACTATCCTCTCTCGGGAGCGCGAATTCCATGACCCGCTCCGCTTTTCCCGATGCCCTGCCATGGCCACCTACCGGGATGGCCCTGCCTGCCTCGCTATCGAACGCGGGCGGATGGTGTTGCGGGGTCAGCGGGTCGCCCGCGGTCGCAGGCGGAAGTTAGCCTTCAGCGGCGTTCGGACATCCTTCGCGAGCAGGAGAGCGTCTTCTTGCACGCCCAGAGTCCGGCCTGGCGGCACGGATAGCGGCGACCGAATAGCGCCGACTTTTCTTCGAGAGCGAGCCGGCGCGCGGTTCCGCACAGCGAATGCCGGCGAGCCGGAGCGGGCCGCGGCGTCACAGCGATCGGCCCAGGAACCGCGAGACGCAGTTGTCGCAGCCGCGGAAGGAAATCGCGAAGCCGAACAATCCGATCAGCATCAGCAGCGCCGACACCGTGGCGAAGAACACCGCGCCTGAGCGCTCCCACGCGAACTGCAGCGCCATCACCGTACACGCCGTGAGCACCATGGACGCCAGCAGCAACACGGATCGCTGCCAGCCCTTCACGGGCGGCGCTTCGCCGGGGCTCACGAACTGAACCGGCTTGCAGTAGAGGCAACCGACGGCGGCTTTGGCTTTGTGCTGATGTGTGGCGTTTTGCTGGTGCATGGCATCGACCCCGGGATTTGGGCCGCACTCTGCCAGCGCTCCGATAGCGGTACCGGGCGTTCGCTCACATTTGCTTGTAGGTCGCTGCGTCGCAGGCCTACGACATCAGGGGAGTAAGGTGTGGGGACAGGGGTGCCGGAGCAAAAAGTGGGGATTGCGCCTCAGTTAATCCCCGGTTTTTACACCGGCACCTAATCCCCACCCTCAGTCGATGAAGATCGTGGCGGGTTGCTCGAGCAAGTCCTTGAGGGACTGGATCATCGAGGCGGCGTCGAAGCCGTCGACGAAGCGGTGATCGAACGACGACGAGAGATTCATCATGAGGCGGATCGCGATCTGGCCGTCCACGGCGATCGGGCGCTCGATCGCCTTGTTGATGCCGATGATCGCGACCTCGGGCATGTTGATCATGGGTGTGGACGCGACACCACCGAGCTTGCCGAGGCTGGTGACGGTGATCGTCGAGCCCGTGAGCTCCTCTCGCGCGGACTTGTTCGAGCGCGCCGCCTCGGAGACGCGGCGTATCTCCGCCGCGAGGTCGTGCAGCGCGCGCGATTCGGCATTGCGCACCACCGGCACCTTCAAACCCTGCGGCGTCTGCGTCGCGATGCCGACGTGCACGGCCTTGTGCTTCACGAGCACGCCGCGCGCGCTGTCGTAGAGCGCGTTGCACTGGGGGAATTTCTCGAGCACGCGCGCGAGGCCGGCCACGATGAACGGCAGGAACGTGAGCGGCGGCGCGCCCGCGGGGCGACGGTCGTTCAGATGCTTGCGCAGCGCCTCGAGGCGCGTGATGTCGCACTCCTCGACGTACGAATACTGCGGAATGCTGCGCGCGGATTCGGTGAGGCGTTCCGCGATGACGCGGCGCAGGCCGATGATCTTCACCTCTTCCGTGCCGTTGCGCGGCGCGCGCGATTCGTTCGCGCGAGCGTTCATCGACGGCGGCGCGCCGCGCGCGCCACCGGCCGCGAGCGCGGAGTCGATGTCGCCCGGCTCGATGCGGCCCGCCGGGCCCGTGCCCGTCACGGTAGATAGATCGAGACCGGCCTCGGCCGCGCGACGGCGGCTGGCCGGCGACGCCATGATGCGCGCGC
>JAEZCR010000219.1 GCA_023433465.1 Pseudomonadota bacterium
GCGGCCCGAAGGGTTATCCCGGCATGGCCGAGGTCGGCAACATGCCGCTGCCGCCGAAGGTGCTGCGCAAGGGCATCACCGACATGGTGCGCATCTCCGATGCGCGCATGAGCGGCACCGCGTACGGAACGGTGGTGTTGCACGTCGCGCCCGAGTCCGCCGCCGGCGGTCCGCTGGCACTGGTGCGGACCGGCGACTTCGTCGAACTCGACGTGGCCGCCCGCCGCCTGCATCTCGACGTCAGCGACGCCGAACTCGCGCAACGCCGCGCCGCCTGGAAGGCCCCCGAGCCCCCGAAACGCGGCTACTACAAGCTCTACGTCGAACACGTCCAGCAGGCCGACAAGGGCGCCGACCTCGACTTCCTCGTCGGCGGCTCCGGCACCACCGTCACCCGCGACTCGCACTGAAGACGGTGCCTGGCACGGAAAACCCGGGATAAGTTTTCCCGGGTGACAAAACTATTCGAGCGGGGCGAACCAGCGGTCGCGGCGCGGTAGGTAGTAGTCGTCGGGATCGAAAGAGACCGCGACCCGCGAGGTGAGACCGACGATGTTCCGGCGCGGGACGAATCCGAAGTAACGCGAGTCCGCGCTGTTGTCGCGATTGTCGCCGAGCATGAGATACATGCCGTCCGGGACGCGCACCGGCCGGAAATATTGCCGGGGACTCGGGATCGCCATGCGCAGCATGTCGTGTTCGGGAAGCGGTCCCGATTCGCGATACACCGTTGGCCGCTGCGCCCGGGCCGATTCCACCAGCGTTCCGATCAGCGCGGAATCGCCTGGCAAATAGTCGGCGTACTCCCCGTTGATCGTGAGTCCGCGCTCGTCGATCGCGACGACATCGCCCGGCACGCCGATCACTCTTTTCACCAGCGCCGTTCCATCGACCGGCGAATCGAACACGACGATCTCCCCGCGCCGCGGATCGCGCCCATCCGTGAGCCGCACCAGCGTCCACGGCATCCGCAATCCGAACACATGTTTGTCCACGAGGATCCGGTCGCCCTCGATGAGCGTCGGATTCATCGATCCCGTCGGCACCGTCATCCAGTCCGCCCAGGCCGAGCGGAACATGAGCATCGCGCAGAGGAAGAAGAGCGTGCCGCGGTATTCGTGCCAGAAACGCTTCGCCTTCGTTCTTGCTTCTGTTGAATGCGTCATCGGGACCCTCCGGTTTCAGGGCTTGACCATTCATCCGGCCTGCCGGTTCCGTGATCGCCAATGCAGGAGCGGATTGAGGATAGAATCGCGCCCCACGCGCCATAAGGATTTGCTTTGCCCCTGGCTCTTTGCAAATAAGGGCGCATTGTTTGTGCCATTTTCGTCGCGAATCTTGGCTCGCGCGCTAACGTGGAACAAACCCACTCCAAACCCCGCACTTCCCGACGATTGGAGTTATCCCGATCAAACTTACATCGACCTCGGATATCAGCTGATTGGAAACACCGCAATCCTGCCACTGCCGTTGAATCCGTTCCTTCTTGGCACGCCAAACTGGGCGAAGAAGTAAGAGCGAAAGATTTCGGTTCGTCGCGGCGTTGAATAGATCGCGAAACAAGACCCTGTGTGATGATCGAATACGCCCGCTCAAAGACGGCGCGCCCGCAGGGATTACTCGCCCGCTACGCGGGCTCGCCCTCGCCGGATCAATGACGACGCATGAATCGACTTCATGAGCCGGCTCAGGGCCCAACACGCTGCGCGTGTTGGTTCAATTCGGGGTGACCGGCAGCGCTTGCCCGAGCCTTGTGCCCGAGTTGTCGAACTCACCGACCACCACCGTGTAGTGGCCACTCGCACTTTAAAGATCGCGCGCGGTATACCCGAATCGAAATGAAAAAGGGGCCGAACCGAAGACGGCTCGACCCCGTTTTCATTTCAATAATGGCGCGCCCGGAGAGATTCGAACTCCCGACCACTTGGTTCGAAGCCAAGTGCTCTATCCAACTGAGCTACGGGCGCGTTGGGGGCTGGATTCTATCGCCAAGTGGTTCGAACGGGCGAAAACGTCGAAACGCGACTCCTCACCGCCGAAACGACTGCTGCGCAAACACCCCCGTCTCCAGATCGCTGTACTCCGACTCCGCCGCCAGATTCACGTTGTTACGCCCGCGCACTTTCGCCGCATACAACGCCTCATCCGCCAACTGCAGAGCTCCGAGCGGTCCGCGATGCGCCGACGGCTGGATCGCCGCGATCCCGATACTGATCGTCACCACTCGCGCCGTGCGCGAACCGCGGTGCTCGATCGCCAACCCGCTCACCGCCAACCGCATCCGTTCTGCGATGTCGCGCGCCTGCGTACCGTCGATGTCGTACAGCAGCGCCGCGAACTCCTCACCACCATAACGTGACAACACGTCGAGCGGCCGGTGGATCTGCGCCTGCACGGCCTTCGCCACGTCCTGCAACGCGACGTCGCCCGCCTGGTGCCCGTAACGATCGTTGTAGTCCTTGAAGTGATCCACGTCGATCAACAGGATCGCGATCGGCCGTTGATCGTCGACCGCCTGCTGCCACAGTCGGGCGAGTTGTTCGTCGAATACGCGCCGGTTCTTCGCCCCGGTGAGCGCATCCTGCTCCGCGAGCTGCGCGATCAGCCGGCTCTCGAGGAAGCTGAGGCGCGATTGTCTTTCGATCTGCCACGCGGCCATCGCGCTGACGGTGCCGGTGGCGACGAGGAATCCGCACGAGCGCACCAGTGCGGTCGTCGGGAGCCCGAAGACGAGCGCCGAGACGGCAAACGCGACGATGGTCAGGACGACGCTGATCAGCGCCGGCCGGAAGTGCAGCCCCAGGAAGAAGAACGGACTGAGCACCATGACGGGCATCACGATCATCAGTTCGACCTGCCCACGTGTCGCCATCGCCGCGACGGCGACGCTCACGAAGACATTCCGGATCGGCACGGCGAAATTCGCCAGTGGCAGGTATCGCCGCAGGAAAGAAGGGTGCCACGCGAACCATGCCAGTAACGCGGACATCGACAGAACGACCACCGGGAAAACAATCGCGAGCGGTTGGGCCTGAACCAGCGCTCCGCCATTCGTCACGGCGAGCTCGCCGATGCGCAGGAGCGTCACGAGCAATCCCAGCACGGACGCCATGCGGAACAGCGTGCGGTTGCTCATCAGCCGCGCGCGGACGTATTCGGCTTCCAGCTCCGGCTCGAAGCGTGCGGGCAGCTCCGCGTCCCGCACCCGCATGTCATGGGCAGGCGCCCAGTAGGCGCGCGACTGGGGGCGGCGCGTGTTTGTCATAAGCGGACCATAGAGGCAATCGGGCATGGCCGATGTGACCGGATGCAAGGAACACGTCGTGCCTCTATCGACCCTCGCCGGCGTCACTGAAGCCGCACATTCGGGAGGAATGAACTTGCCGTAGGGGACCCGCGCCCGAAGGGCTTATTGCGAGCGTGGATCGCGGCCCCCAAGCTGCCAAACCCATGATGACGCGGCGCGTTATCGCGCGCTGGCGGTCGCCACGAATCAGGAGATCACCGTGTTTTCCAGCATCCTTTCGCGTTACTGGTGGATGATGCTCCTGCGGGGAGTGATCTCGATCGCCTTCGGCGTGCTCATCTTCACGCAGCCCGGCATCTCGCTGAAGGCGCTCACGCTGCTGTTCGGCGCATTCGCGCTCGCCGATGGCATCACGAGCATCATCAGCGCGTTGGGCGGAATGAAGCAGAACGAGAACTGGTGGATCCTGCTGCTGGTCGGTCTGTGCGGCATCGGCATCGGCGTTCTGACGTTCGTGTCGCCCGCGATGACGGCGGTCGTGCTGCTGTTCTACATCGCGGCCTGGGCCATCGCATCGGGCCTGCTCGAGATCGTCGCGGCGATCCGGCTGCGCAAGGAGATAGAAGGCGAGTGGTGGCTCGCGCTCGGAGGCCTCCTGTCCGTCGCCTTCGGAATTTTCCTGATGGCGCGCCCGGGAGCGGGCGTGCTCGCGTTGCTCTGGATGATCGGCGCGTTCGCGATCGCGTTCGG
>JAEZCR010000232.1 GCA_023433465.1 Pseudomonadota bacterium
GCGAAGGCATCGGCTTCCAGATGTCCGCGTTCGAATGGTCCGCCGCGGACATCAACCGGATCCAGCGCATCGCGCTGAAGGAGTCGCGGCTCGGCATCCCGGTCGTGTTCGCGACCGACATCATCCATGGCTACTGGACCGTGTTTCCCGTGCCGCTCGGCATGGCGGCCACATTCGATCCCGAGGATGCGCGGGTCATGGCGCGAATCTCGGGACTCGAGGGTTATTCGCACGGACAGCGATGGACTTTTGCACCGATGGTCGATCACCCCGTGGATCCCCGCTGGGGGCGCGTCGTCGAGACTTTCGGCGAATCGCCGCTGGTATCGAGCGACTATGCTGTCGCCGCGATCGATGGTTTTCACCGCTCTCTCGCGAAGCTGCCCGGCGCGCCCGCGCCCGGCGCCAATCTTCAACAAACAATCGGAATCGCGAGCTGTCTCAAGCACTACGTTGGCTACGGCGCCTCGCAGGGCGGCAAGGACTATGCGTACGTCGATCTGAGCGAACGCGCGCTCCGCCAGCTCCATCTACCGCCGTTCGTCGCAGGCGTCGCGGCTGGCGCCCCGTCGGTGATGCCCGCATTCACGACCGGCACCGGTGGCGTGCCGATGACGGCGAACAAGTACCTGCTGCAAGACGTCCTGCGCGGCGAACTCGGCTTCGACGGCGTGCTCGTCTCCGACTACGCCGCGATGACCGAGCTGCGTTACCACGGCACGGCGGCCGACGACCTCGACGCGGCGGTGCAGTCGCTGCGGGATGGCACGATGACGGTCGACATGGAGGATGGCGTCTACTACGCGCAACTCGCGCGCGCCGTGGAGACGGGCCGCGTGTCGGTCAAGGATATCGACCGCGAAGTGCTGCGCGCGCTCGCGTTCAAGCGCAGGCTCGACCTGTTCGAACGTCCCTTCGTACCAGAAGACCTCGAAAAGCGCGTGCGCGTCTCCGCCGAACATCGTGCCGCCGCGCGAGAGATAGCGCGCAAGTCCATCGTGCTGCTGCGGAACGAGACGGGACTCCTGCCTCTCGACAAGTCGGCGAAGCGCCGCATTCTCGTGACCGGACCGCTGGCCGACGCGCCCGCCGACATGCTGGGCCCGTGGCATGCGCGCGGCCGCGCGGAGGATGCCGTCAGCGTGCTCGCCGGCATTCGTGCACGCGCGGGCAATGCGGTGTCGTACCAGGAAGGCGTTGGACTGGACCCCAAGGGATATCCCGTCACGGGCGATGAAACCCGCATCGCGAAGGCGGTGGCCGCCGCACGCGACAGCGATCTCGTCATCGCGGTGGTGGGAGAGCGCGAAACGCAGAGCGGCGAAGCGAAGAACCGGGCGCACCTCGATCTGCCCGGAAGGCAGTCCGAACTCATCGGTGCGCTGCGCGACACCGGCAAACCACTCGTCGTCGTGTTGATCACCGGCCGCGCGCTCGCGGTGCCGCGCCTGTTCGAAAACTCCGGCACGCTCGTGCACACGTTCTTTCCCGGCACCGAGGCGGGCAACGCCATCGCGGACGTGCTGTTCGGCGACCACAACCCGAGCGGAAAGATGCCCGTGACCTGGCCGCGCAGCGTCGGGCAGATCCCGATCCATCACTACGATCCGCCGAACGGCAGGCCGAACATTCCGGAGCGCGGCGACTACAAGGCACACTGGCTCGACGAAGCCGACGCGCCGCTCGTGCCGTTCGGATACGGATCGTCGTACACGCGTTTCGCGCTGGAAGCGCTCGAGGTTCCATCGCGCGCCGGCGCGGACGGTCTCGTCGTGAAACTGCGCGTACGCAATCTCGGCTCGCGCGACGGGCACGAAGTGCCGCAGGTGTACCTGCGGCCCAAGGTCGCGGCAACGGTCACGGGAAAACGGCTCGTTGCCTACCGTCGCGTGCAGGTGCCGGCGGGCAAGTCCGTGCCGGTCGAATTCAGGATTCCGGCGGCGCAGCTCACCGTGCTCGATCGCGAGAATCGCTGGTCACGTTCACCTGGAGTCTGGGAGGTACTCGTCGGTACGGATTCCGCGAGCGGTCTCACGAGCACCTTCACCGTTGATTAGAGTGCGACAATCGAACGCGTGAACGCAGCATGCACGTCCCACAACCTGATCCGTGAGGACCCCGCGGCCGCAGGGCCTCGGGACGAATGACGCACCGGTCGCGCATCACGCGCCGGGGCGCCTTGGCCGGTGGCTGCGCGCTGCTGGCGCTCGCCGGTTGCCGCACGTCGCCGCGCGCGCGCGATCAGACGCTCCGTCCGCTGCCGGCGACGCCGGTGCGAGAGGTCGATCCGCTGTTCGACGATATCTCCGAGCGTGCCTTCAATTTCTTCTGGGACACCGCAGAACCTGGCACGGGCCTCATCCCCGATCGCTGGCCCAAACCACCCTTCGCGAGCATCGCGGCGAGCGGTTTCGCGCTCAACGCCTATGCGATCGGCGTCGAACGCGGGTTCATCACGCGCGTCGAGGGGCGCGATCGCGTGCTCATGACGCTCAAGTTCCTGCATGACGCGCCGCAGGGCCCGGATCCCGCAACGACCGCGGGCCACGAGGGATTCTTCTATCACTTCCTCAACTTCACCACGGGTCATCGTTATGGCGACTCGGAGATTTCCACCGTCGACACCGCTCTGCTGATCGCGGGCGTGCTGTTCGTCGGCAACTTCTTCGACCTCGACAATCCCGAGGAGAAGGAGATCCGCACGCTCGCCGACGCGTTGTACCGGCGCGTCAACTGGCCGTGGGCCGCGGTGTACGGGCTCGACATCGCGATGGGCTGGAGTCCCGAGCTCGGCTTCATCCGCTTCGACTGGCGCGGGTACAACGAGGCCATGCTCGTTTACATCCTGGGGCTCGGCAGCCCTAGCTACCCGATCTCACCGCGCACCTGGGAAGCCTGGACGTCGGAATACGACGATCGCTGGGGCACGCTGGAAGGCCAGACGCATCTAACGTTCGGCCCGATGTTCGGCCACCAGTACAGCGCGATCTGGATCGACTATCGCGGCATCTACGACCGCTTCATGTACCTGCAGGGGTTCGATTACTTCGAGAACAGCCGGCGCGCGGCGCTCGCGCAGCGCGCGTACGCGATCCGCAATCCGCTCGACTGGGAGGGTTACGGCCCCAACGTGTGGGGCCTGACCGCCTCCGACGGACCCGCGAACGTCACGCTTCCGTATCGCGGCGAAATGCGCAAGTTCGCCTCGTATGCCGCGCGCGGCGTGGGCCTTACGGAAAACTTCGACGACGGCACGCTCGCGCCGACGGCGGTCATCTCCTCGCTGCCCTTCGCGCCCGAGATCGTGGTGCCGGCCGTGAAGTCGATCTACTCGCGGTACGGTCGCCACATCTATGGAAAGTACGGCTTCGTCGATTCGTTCAACCCGAGTTTCGACTACGACATACCGCTCGTGCATGGCCGGCGCGTGCGCGGCCTCGGGTGGGTCGCGAGCGACTATCTCGGGATCGACCAGGGGCCGATCATCGCGATTATCGAGAATTACCGGAGCGAGCTCATCTGGCGCGTGATGAAGGGGGATCCGTACCTTCGGAAAGGATTGCAGCGCGCGGGATTCGAGGGTGGGTGGTTGAATGAACCGCCCCCCGGGCATCCTGAGGCAACCGCCATCGGTAGTTAGAGACGGTCCCCGTCAACCCACGCGAAGCGCCAGTTGCGGCGCGCTGCCGGCGACGGACTCGAGCGTGTCGACGAAGCTGGTGTGCCATGCCGTGATGGAGTTTCGCCGCAAGACATCGATCATCGCCTGGTGACGTTCGCGGCGCTCGGCGAGTGGCATGTTGAACGCCTGCTGTATCGCATGGCCCATTCCGCGCGAGTCGTACGGATTCACCATGATCGCGCCGCCCAGCTCTCGCGCCGCGCCCGCGAGCGTCGACAGGATCAGCACGCCCGGATCGGCCGGATCCTGCGCGGCGACGAATTCCTTCGCGACGAGGTTCATGCCGTCACGCACGGGGGTCACGATGCCGACCTGCGCGGAGCGCATGAAACCCATCAGCACGTCGTGCTGGAAGTTGCGGTTCAGGTAGCGGATCGGCGTCCAGTCGGTGTCGGCGAAGCGGCCGTTGATGCGGCCGGTAGTTTGTTCGAGCTGCTGGCGGATCTCCGAGTACGCACGCACGTCGGTGCGCGACAGCGGCGCGATCTGCAGGAACGAAACGCGGTTCTGGTTTTCGGGATGCGTCTCGAGAAACCGCTCGTACGCCTTGAAGCGCTCGACCAGGCCCTTGCTGTAGTCGAGCCTGTCCACTCCGATCATGAGGCGCCGGCCCAACAGACCGGCGACCATGCGTTTCACCGTCTCGGTTTTCTGCGACTCGACCGCATCGCGCTGGATCAGATCGACGTCGACGCCGATCGGATAGACGCCCGTCACCACGCGGCGACCGCCGATGGCCACGGCATGTTTGGATGCCAGCGCCTGCGGCCCCCACACGTACGCGACGGCCGCGCGGAAGGAATCGCGATCCGTCTCCGTCTGGAAGCCGAGCACGTCGTACGCGAGCATCGCCTGCAGCAGCTCGCCGTATACGGGCAACACGCGCAGCACTTCGACGTTCGGAAACGGAATGTGCAGGAACAACCCGATCGGCTGCTTCGCGCCCTCTTCCCGCAACTTCTGCGCGAGCGGGAACAGGTGATAGTCGTGCACCCAGATCAGGTCGTCGTCGTGCAGCAGCGGCATGAGCTCGCGCGCGTAGCGCTGGTTCATGCGCTGATAGGCCTCGTAGTGCACGTCGCTGTACCGAAAGCCGTCGACGAAGTAGTGGAACAGCGGCCACAGCGTGCCGTTGCAGAAGCCGAGATAGAAATCCCGGTACTCCGACTCGTCGAAGTCGATCGACGCGTAGGTCACACCGTCCTTGCGCGTGATGGTCGGCTCGGCGGAGGGCTGCTCGCTGGTTTCGCCGTTCCAGCCGAACCAGACGCCACGCCGCGCCTTGATCGCGGCTGCGAGTCCGATGGCGAGGCCACCAGGCGGAGTGCCATGTTTGGGCACCGAGATACGATTCGAGATACACACGAGGCGGCTCATACGATCTCCTCCCAGCTGCGCGACAAACGCAACGCGCTGCCGATGATGCCTACCATGCTGTACGTCTGCGGAAAGTTGCCCCACAGCTCGCCCGTCGAGGGCGAGATGTCCTCGGACAGCAATCCGAGCGGATTGCGTCGCTCGAGCAGCCGCGTGAACCGCTCGCGCGCCTCGTCGATCCGGCCGGCGGCGGCGAGCGCGTTCACGTACCAGAATGCGCAGATGGTGAAGGCGTTTTCGGGCGCTCCGAAATCGTCGGCGTGTTTGTACCTGAAGAGGAGATCGCCGACGGACAATTCTTCCTCGATGCGTTCGAGGGTTTTCAGGAAACGGGGATCGGTCGCGGGCAGGAGGCCGAGCTCCGGCAGCAGCAGCGCGGTCGCATCAAGATCGCGATTGCCGAAGGCCGACGTGAACGACTGGCGTTCCTCGTTCCACGCTCCGTCGAGTATTTCCGCGCGCATGCGATCGGCATGCGCGGACCACTCGCGCGCCGCGGCCTCGTCACCGACACGGCGCGAGATGCGCGCGAGCCGGTCGCAGCCGGCCCACGAGATCGCCGCGGAGAACGTGTGCCGCTGCAGGCGGCCGCGAAATTCCCAGGGCCCGGCGTCCGGCACTTCGAACGTCGCGACTGCGCGCCTGCCAAGACGATAGAGCCGCTCGAGCAAGGTCTGGTCTCCCGAGCGCACGAGCCGCTCGTCGAAGAACAGCTGCGTCGCCGCGAGGATCACCGAGCCGTACACGTCGTGCTGCACCTGCTCGGCCGCGAGATTCCCGAACCTCACCGGCCCCATGCCGAGGTATCCCGAGAGGCTCTTTGCGATCTTCTCCTCCGCGTACGGGTCACCGGAGATTCCGTACAGCGGCTGCAACGTGTCCGCCGTCGACGAGGCGATGATGTTGTCGATGTAGTGTAGATAGGCCTCCATCGTGCGCGTCGCGCCCAGCCGGTTCAGCGTCTGGATCACGAAGTAGCTGTCGCGCAGCCAGCAGTAGCGGTAATCCCAGTTGCGGGTCGAGTGTGCGGCCTCGGGGATGGAGGTGGTCAATGCGGCCAGCACCGCGCCCGTGTCCTCGTAGGTGCACAGCTTGAGCGTGATCGCGGAGCGGATCACCGCGTCCTGCCAGTCGGCGGGCACGGAGAGCGTACGCACCCATTCCTGCCAGTACGAAAGCGTGGCGCCGAAGAACTCGCGCGCGATCGCGGCGGGCGATTCCTCCATCGTCTCGTCAGGCCCGACGATGAAGTGCAGCGGCTGTTCGAGCACGACGGGACGACGCTCCAGCAGCGCGGCGAGCGAGGCGTCGGTAGTAAGGCGGTAGTTGAGTCCTTCAGCGGAAAAGCGGATGTGATGGCTGCCCATGACGCCGGGCACGCAGCGCTCGCCGAAGCCCGCCGTCGGTGTGAGGCGCAGCCGCAGCGTCGGACGCCCCGCGATCGGCTCCACGGTGCGTATGAACATCATCGGGCGGAACATGCGTCCGCGCGAGCGGAAACGCGGCGCGAAATCCACGATGCGACACACGCCGCCGCGGCTGTCGTAGAGGCGGGTCTCGATCACCGCGGAGTTGCGCAGATAGTTCTGCTCCGCGCGCACGAAATCCAGGATGTCGATCGCGAACACGCCGTGTTCCGCATCGCCGCCCTCTTTCTGCAGCAGGGCCGAGAACACGGGATCGCCATCGGGTCGCGGCAGGCAGGCCCACACGAACCGGCCCCTCTCATCGACCAGCGCGGCGACCTGGCAATTACCGATGACGCCGTAATTCACGCACTCTCCGCATGCGCGAGCCGCGTGAGCCATTGCCGGACGGCGATCGGCCCGGGCAGCCACCATTCCGAGGTGACTCGCGGACCCACCGCGACCGCGAGGCCGTTGAAGCGGCGCACGGCGGCAAACCCACCGTAGTCGGTCTGATCGTCGCCGATGAAGATCGGCATCCGGCCGTGAAACGGCGGCTCTTCCATGAACGCGCTGACCGCGCTGTCCTTGGTGTGTACCGCGGGCTTCACCTCGATCACGGCGTGGCCATCGAGGATCGCGAATTCCGGCACCAGCGGGGCCGCGAGCACCGCGACTTCCGCGCGCAACTGGTGTTCGAGCTCGCGCGCGCCCTGGAAATGCAATGCGAGTCCCGCGCCCTTGTCTTCGAGCTCGAGGCCGCGATGGCGCGCCACCAGTTCGCGCAGGCCGCGGCGCACGCCGGCGAGCTGCTCGTGAACGACGGGGGCCACGTATGACGAGCCGTCGGACGAGCGGCGCTCGCAGCCGTGCAGACCCGCCACGGGCAGCCGCAGCTCGCCGAACAGCCGGTCCAGATCGGCGACCGTGCGTCCGCTGACGAGCGCGATGGCGCCGCCGGAAGCCCGCGCGAGATCACCGAGCAAGTCGATGAGGCCGGGCTCGACCACCACCGCCCTGGGCGTCGGGGCGAGCTCCAGCAAGGTGCCGTCGACGTCGAGGAACAGGCACCAGGGAGTCGCCGGCACCGGTGGCGCCGGGCGCGCGTTGATCGGATTGCGCGTCGCGAGCTGCGTCATCCCGGAAGTATATGAACCCGCGCGGCGCGCGAGTCGACAATCAACCGAAGATACCTGTCGGAAGTGTCCTACAGGCCCCGCATACTCAGTCGAATGGATGCCGCAGGACGATGGTCTGCTCGCGATCGGGTCCGGTCGAGATGATGTCGATCGGTACGCCGGCGAGCTCCTGCAGGCGCGCGAGATATTTCTGCGCGTTCACCGGCAACGCGCCGTACGAAGTCACTCCGATCGTCGATTCCTTCCATCCCGGCATCTCTTCGTACACCGGCTCGACCTCGGCGAACCCGTCGGCGAACAGCGGCGGCTCTTTCGTCAGGACGCCGTCGGACTTGTAACCCACGCAGATCTGCAGCGTGTCGAGGCCATCGAGCACGTCGAGCTTGGTCAAACACAGGCCCGACACGCTCGAGTGGATGATGGAGCGGCGCAGCGCGACCGCATCGAACCAGCCGCAGCGACGCTTGCGCCCCGTCACCGCGCCGAACTCATGGCCGACGCGCGAGAGATGCTCGCCATATTCGTCGAACAGCTCGGTGGGGAAAGGACCCGCGCCGACGCGCGTGGTGTACGCCTTCACGATGCCGAGCACGTAATCGAACGAACGCGGGCCGAGGCCGGTGCCCGTGGCCGCGTAACCGCCGGTGGTATTCGACGACGTGACGAATGGATAGGTGCCGAGGTCGACGTCGAGCATCGCGCCCTGCGCGCCTTCGAACATGACGTCGGCGCGCTTCTCGCGCAGCGCCGCCAGCGTCTGCGTGATGTCGCTGACCAGCGGGCGCACGCGCTCGGCGTACGAAAGCTGCTCGTCGAGCGTTTTCTGGAAGTCGACCGGCTGCGCCTTGAAATAATGCTGCAGCGTGAAGTTGTGGTAGTCGAGGATCTCGCCGAGCTTGGCCGCGAATTTCTCGCGCTGGAAGAGATCCTGCACGCGCACCGCGCGGCGCGCGACCTTGTCCTCGTAGGCCGGACCGATGCCGCGGCCCGTGGTCCCGATCGCGTTCGCGCCGCGCGCGGCTTCGCGCGCCTTGTCGAGCGCGATGTGCGAAGGAAGGATCAGCGGGCAATTGGGCGAGATGCGCAAGCGCGCGAACACGTCGACGCCGGTGTCGATGAGCGTCTGCGCCTCGCGGAACAGCGCTTCGAGCGACAACACGACGCCGTTGCCGATCAGGCATTGAACATTCGGATGCAGGATGCCCGACGGGATCAGCGAGAGGATCGTCTTCTTGCCGCCGATGACCAGCGTGTGGCCGGCGTTGTGTCCGCCCTGGAAGCGCGCGACCGCGGCGGCGCGCTCGGTGAGCAGGTCCACGACCTTGCCCTTGCCCTCGTCGCCCCACTGGGTCCCGATGATGATGACGAATTTGCCCATGATTGCTCAGCGCCGCCCTGGACGCGTCGAAAGAACCCGGAGGGAGATCAGCGCCGCGCCGGCGTCGGATCTTTGAAGTAGCGGAAGAATTCGCTGTCCGGCGCGAGGACCATGACGTCGCGGTCACCGCCGAGCGACGCGCGATAGGCCTGCAACGACCGATGGAACGAGTAGAACTCTGGATTGCGGTTGAACGCGGCGGCATAGATGCCCGCGGCGGTCGAGTCGCCCTCGCCGCGGATGCGCTGCGCGTCGGCCTGCGCCTTCGCGATGATCTCGGTCCGGTTGCGCTCGGCGGTCGACTTGATGATGGTCGACTCGCGCTCTCCCTCGCCGCGCATCGTGTTCGCGATGCCCTCGAAGCCGCGCTTCATGCTGTCGTACACGCTGGTCGCGACTTCATCCTGCAGGTCGATGCGCTGCACGCGCACGTCGATGAGCTCGATGCCGAGCTTGCCGAGCGATTCGCTCGAGCGCTCCATGAACTCGCCGGTGATTTCCTGGCGATCGGACGTGACGATTTCCTTGAGCGTGCGTCGCGCGACGGCGTTCTTGATGCCGTCCTGGATGTTTTCGCCCACCAGGATCTCCGCGCGGCGTTCATCGCCACCGGTCGTCGCCTGGTAGAAACGCTCCGCGTCGAGAATCTTCCACTTGATGTAGTAGTCGACGGTGAGGCCCTGGCTTTCGCGCGTCAGGAACTGCTCGCCGTCGAACCTGCGCGTGAGCACTCGCCGGTCGAAACGCACGATGTTGTCGATGAGCGGCACCTTGAAGTGCAGTCCCGGCTTGTAGTTCTTGCCGATGATTTCCTGGATCTGCACGCGCAGCGCCAGCTCCTGCTCCTTGACGATGAACGTCGAGGACGAGACCACCAGCACGAGCGCCAGCAGCAGGACCAGAGTTCCGAGTACGCGCGAGCCCATCAGCGTTCCACCCGTTGACGATTGTCCGGCGCCGTGGTCGGTTCGGCATCGCCCACCGTGACGGACGGCCGCGACGCGCCGACGTCGGAATCGCGGCGCTCGATCAGCTTGTCGAGCGGTAGATAGAAGACGTTGCTGCTGCCGGGCTTCTGGTCGACGATGATCTTGCGCGATCGGCTCATGACACTTTCGATCGTCTCGATGAAGAGGCGCTCGCGCGTCACGTTGGGCGCGTTGTTGTAGGCGGCCGCGATCTGGTTGAAGCGCGCGACGTCGCCGGTGGCGAGCGAGACGACCTGGGCCTTGTAGGCCTCCGCGTCCTGCACGAGGCCCGCGGCGCGGCCCTCGGCCTTCGGCAGGATGCCGTTCGCGTACGCCTGGGCTTCGTTGATCATGCGCTGGCGATCCGCGCGAGCCTTGACCGAATCACGCTGCGCG
Organism: Pseudomonadota bacterium; assembly: GCA_023433465.1. GTDB lineage: Bacteria > Pseudomonadota > Gammaproteobacteria > Steroidobacterales > Steroidobacteraceae > CADEED01. Next base: position 10,347 of record JAEZCR010000232.1, read on the forward strand.
GCCTGCACCGCCTCCGGCACCTGCACGTCGGTGATGTTCACGTTGCGCACTTCGATGCCGGCGCCGTATTGATCCAGCGTGCGCTGCATGATGTCGCGCGTGTCCGAGGCGATGCGCACGCGCTCCGCCTCGAGGATGGCCTGCTGGTTGTTGCGGCCGACGACCTCGCGCAGCGCGCTCTCGCTGACCTCGCCGAGCGTCGTCTTGGGTTCGCGCACGCGGAACAGGAAATCCTCCGCGTCCTTCACGCGGTACTGCACGGCGACCTGCAGCTCGACCATGTTCGGCTCGGCGGTCAGCACGCGCGACTTGATGTTCGCGGACGAAACGCCCTCGACGTCGACCTTCGTGACCGTCTCGATCGGCCATGGGAAGCGCCATCCCCACCCGTTCGGCACGGTGGTGTGGTACGCGCCAAAACGCTGCACGACGCCGCGGTGACCGGGCGCTACCGTGTAGAAGCCCGTGGCCATCCAGATCGCGAGAATGATGAGTCCGATGACCAGCAACGAGGCCGACGAACGGCCGCCGCCTGCTCCACCGAACAGCGATTCGATGCGCTTCTGCCAGTCCTTGAAGGCCTGGTCCAGATCGCCGCCACCCGGAGTGGGCTTGCGACCCCAGGGGTTGTTGTTATTGCCGCCGGGTTGATTCCAGGCCATAGGGGTCGGTCGTCAGTAGGTTCGTTGGGCGGGCGCCGATTGTAGGTAGGCATCCCCGACCGTACAAGTTGTTGAGCCGTCAGCCAGTGCCATCACTTCGACCCCCGGCTCCCGCGCCCATTTGAGCAATTCGAACTCGGACAGTTCGGTTTCGATCTCGAAAGCTCCGTCTTCGGCGATGCGTTCGGTCCTCACGAGGTTGGCGGCGTATAACCGCGCCCGCAGCTCTCCGGCCCACACGGCGATGCGCAGCCGCGCGCGCACGGCGACCCGCGACAGCCGCTCGGCCACTGCCTCGCGCAGCAAATCGAGGCCCTGGGCCTTCGCGGCCGAAATCCAGACGTGTGTCGCACGGCCGGTCTCGTCGCGCTCGATGCGCGCCGGCGACTCGATCCGGTCGATCTTGTTGAAAACGAGGATCTGCGGCAGGTCCGCAGCGCCGATCTCGGCGAGCACGCGGTTGACCTCGTCGATGTGCTCTTCGCGGCGCGGATCGCTGACGTCGACGACGTGCAGCAGCAATGTCGCCTCGCGCGCCTCGGTCAGCGTCGACTGGAACGCGGCGACCAGTTCGTGTGGCAATTCGCGGATGAATCCGACTGTATCGGCCACGACGACCGTGGTATTGCCGGGCAGCGTGATGCGCCGGACGGTCGGATCGAGGGTCGCGAACAACTGGTCCGCGACATAGGCATCCGCGCCGGTCAGCGCACGGAACAACGTCGACTTGCCGGCGTTCGTGTAGCCGACCAGCGCGAGCGAGGGAATCGGGATTTCCGCGCGCTGCTGCCGGCCGGTCTCGCGCTGTTGTTTGATCTTCTCGAGCCGCGCGGAGAGCGTCTTCACGCGTTTGCCGAGCAGCCGGCGGTCGGTCTCGAGCTGCGTTTCGCCAGGACCTCGATTGCCGATGCCGCCGCCGCGCTGACGCTCGAGGTGGGTCCAGCCGCGCACCAGGCGCGTGGCGATGTGTTTGAGCTGCGCGAGCTCGACTTCGAGCTTGCCTTCGTGGCTGCGTGCGCGCTGCGCGAAAATGTCGAGGATCAATCCCGAGCGGTCCAGCACGCGACGCTCGATGAGCTTCTCGAGATTTCGTTCCTGCGAGGGTGACAGCGGATGGTCGAACAACACCACTTCGGCGTCGTGCGCCTTCGCGATGTCGCGGATCTCCTAGGCCTTGCCGCTGCCGACGAAGAAGCGAGGGTCCGGTTTGTCGCGCCGGCCCGAAACCTGCGCCACGGGAATGGCGCCGGCCGAGCGCGCGAGCTGGTCGAATTCCTGAATGTCTTCGGGATCCGCGGGCGCGCCCAATCCGAGGCGCACGAGCACGGCCCGCTCACCTGCGCGAGGTCGCTCGAACATCTTTGTTTGTCGAGAAGGGGGTCGATGCGCGTGCGAACGCCGGCAGCATCACTCTCCGGCGACCGCCTCGATCGTCGTACCGTCATCGTTGGTGATGCGCACGTTGCGCGCCGGGACTACCGTCGAGATCGCGTGTTTGTAGACCATCTGGCTCACGCTGTTCTTCAGAAGCACGACGAACTGGTCAAACGAGTCGATCTGGCCTTGCAACTTGATTCCATTCACCAGATAGATTGACACCGGGATTCGTTCCTTTCGCAATGTGTTCAGAAACGGGTCCTGCAGTGACTGGCCCTTGGCCATGGATGTTCTCCTTATTTTTCAAGCAAGCGAACGGCGGCAGTCTACCACGCAGACCGAGTCCAGCAATCCAATCAGGGCCGCTGCAAGGCCGCAATCAGGGATTCGCGCAGGCCTACAAAGCTTTGCGCATCATAGGGATCGAACGTTTGCATGTCGGTCATCGAACGAAGCCAGGTCATCTGGCGTTTGGCGAGCTGGCGCGTTGCGGCAACGGCTCTCGCCACGGCGGTTTCGAGCGGATAGCCGCCCGCCAAGTGGGCCCATATCTGCCGGTAGCCGACCGCGCGGATCGCCGGATGCGAGTCGGTCAGATCCCCACGCGCATACAGGAGACGCACCTCGTCGAGAAATCCCTGTGCCATCATCGTTTCGAAACGTTGCGCGAGCGCCGCGTGCAAGGCCGCGCGATCCTGCGGGACCAGCGCAAAGACCCTGACGTCCCGACCCAGCTCCGATCGGGTCGCCTGCTGCAGCTCCGAAATGGGTCGGCCCGACACCATGAACACTTCCAGTGCACGCTGGATGCGCTGCGCATCGTTGGGATGGATCCGGGACGCCGCGCGGGGATCCACGGCCGCCAGTTTTTCGTGTAATGCGGGCCAGCCCGATTTTACGGCGTCCGCGTCGATCTGCGCCCTCACCCCGGCGCTGCCCTCCGGCAGGCTCGCGATGCCGCCGATCAGCGCGCGCAGGTACAACATCGTGCCACCGACGAGCAGCGGTATGCGTCCGCGCGATTCGATGTCGGCGATCGCGTTGGCCGCGTCACGCACGAACTGCCCGGCCGAGTAGTTGTCCGCCGGATCCACGATGTCGATGAGGTGGTGCGGAATCTCCGCGCGCAATTCGCGTGATGGCTTGGCGGCGCCGATGTCGAGCCCGCGATAGACCTGCGCGGAATCGACGCTCACGATTTCCATCGGAAACTCGCGTGCGAGCCGCAAGGCGAAATCGGTCTTGCCCGCGCCGGTCGGTCCCGTGATCACCGCCAGCGGCGCGGCATCGGGTTGCGATGCGCTCGATCCGCTCACCGCGATCAGCGCCCGCGCAGGAACATGCGGTCGAGCTCCGCGAGCGTCACCTGCGTCCAGGTCGGCCGGCCGTGATTGCACTGGTCCGCGCGCGGCGTCCGCTCCATCTGCCGCAGCAGCGCGTTCATCTCGGGGATCGTGAGCCGGCGGTGCGCGTGGATCGCCGAGCGGCAGGCGATGGTCCCTAACAACCTTTCCGTCGCGCCATCGAGATGGTGCGCGGCCGCGCCGTCGTCATCGGCGATCACGTCGCGGATCAGCGCGGCGATGTCCTCGCGCGGCAACATGGCCGGTACGGAACGGACCACGAGCGTCCCGGGACCGAGCCGCTCGAGGTCGAAGCCCGCGTGTTGCCATTGATCGCGTTGTTGCATCAGCGCGTCGAGCTCGTCGGGTTTCAGTTCCACCGAGACGGGCGCCAACAGTAGTTGTGTCGCCGCCTGCCCCGCCTGCGCCTTGAGCTTCTCGTACAACACTCGCTCGTGCGCCGCGTGCATGTCCACGAGCACGAGGCCATGCGCGTTCTGCGCGAGGATGTAGATGCCATGGATCTGCGCGAGCGCCTCGCCGAGCGGCGTCGCGCCATGAACCGCCCCGTTGGTCCCGATCTCGGACATCGCTGCGTCATTCGACGCGGCGTCCTCGCGCGCCGCCAGCATCGACTCCGAGATCGCCCAACTACCTTGCGGCCCCTCGGGCATGTCGCCGACGCCGCGCAGGGGCATGGCGTGAACATACGGATTCAACGCCGGTTGCATGGCCGGATGCACGGCGGGCGCGACCGCGTCGGCGGAAGGTTTCGTGCCCGAGAGCCGGCGCTCGACCGCGCGGAACACGAAATCGTGGATCTGGCGGCTGTCGCGGAAGCGGACTTCGAGCTTCTGCGGATGCGCATTCACGTCGACCAGCGCGGGATCGATTTCGAGATACAGCACGTAGGCGGGCTGGCGGCCACCGTACAACACGTCGCGAAACCCGAGCCGCACCGCGTTCATCAACAGGCGGTCGCGCACGGCGCGGCCGTTCACGAACCAGTGCTGCAGGTCCGACGTCGCGCGCGCGGCGGCCGGCGCGCCTATCCACCCGGAAAGACGCACCGGTCCCGCCGAATGATCGACCTCGAAACTGCGCTGCACGAAATCCTCGCCGACGATGCGCGCGAGGCGCGCGGCTGGACTCGCGCCGTTGGAAAGCGCCGGTGCGTCGAGCAGGGTGCGCGAGCCCGTGCGCAGGCGGAACGCCACGTCGTCGCGCGACAGCGCGAGCCGCTCGAGCAGCCGCACGATGTGGCCCTGCTCGGTGACCTCGCTGCGCAGGAACTTCCGGCGCGCGGGTAGATTGAAGAACAGGTCGCGCACCTCGATCGTCGTTCCGTGCGGATGCGCCGCGGGCATGACCGCCCCGACGACGCCCGCATCGACGCCGACGCGCGCCGCGCGCTCACAATCCGCCTGGCGCGAGATGATCTCGAAGCGGGACACGGAGGCGATCGACGGCAACGCTTCGCCGCGAAATCCGAGCGTCACGATCGCGCCGAGATCGTCCGCGCACGAGATCTTGCTGGTCGCATGGCGCGCCAGCGCGAGCTGCAGCTCCGCTGCGGGGATGCCGCAGCCGTCATCGCGCACGCGAGTGAGCCGCACACCGCCCCCTTCGATCTCGACCTCGACGGAGCGCGCGCCCGCATCGAGACTGTTCTCGACCAGCTCCTTCACGATGGACGCGGGGCGCTCGATCACCTCGCCGGCGGCGATCTGGTCGATGAGGTGATTGTCGAGAATGCGGATCGGCATGCGCAGGCCCCGGGGAGGAGCCGGCATCTTAACCGCGGCGAGGGTCTACTTCCGCAGTTCGGTCTGAGTGCCGCTGCCGCCGTTGCGGCGGGCTGCCGCGAGACGTGTGCCGTCGGGCGCGTTGCCCGCGAAGTACTGTTCGATACCCGTGAAGATCGCGTTCGCGAGCTTTGCGCGATGCGCGGGTTGCGTGAGCTTGCGTTCGTCCTCGCGGTTCGAGATGAACGCGGTCTCGACCAGCATCGAGGGGATGTCGGGCGACTTGAGCACCACGAATCCCGCCTGCTGCACGCGCGGCTTGCGCACCTCGCCGATGCGATCGAGCGCCTTCAGCACGTTCTCCGCCGCAACCAGGCTCGCGGAAATGCTCGCGGTCTGCGACAGGTCGAGCAGCACGCCCTGCAACACCGGATCCTTGTCGTCGAGCTTGATGCCGCCCTTGAGGTCGGCCTGGTTTTCACGCTCCGCCAGCCAGCGCGCGGCTTCGCTCGACGCGCCGCGCTCCGAGAGCACGTACACGGAAGAACCCGACACGCCCGGATCGGCGATGGAGTCGGCGTGAATGGACACGAAGAGGTCCGCCTTCGCGCGGCGCGCGCGCAGGTTCCGCTCGCGCAGGCTGATGAAATAGTCGCCGTCGCGCGTGAGCACGGCCTTCATGCCGGGCTCCTTGTTGATGCGGGCCGCGAGCGCCTTGGCGATCTCGAGCACCACGTCCTTCTCGCGCGTACCGCGCCGGCCCGACGCGCCGGGATCGACGCCGCCGTGCCCGGCATCGACCGCGATGACGATGTCCCTGCCGGTCTCGGTGGGCGCGTGGGCGGGGCGAATCGCGACCGGCGCCGCGGGCGCGGCCGCGGGGGCGGAAACGGTCTGCGCACCGTTCGGATTCTTGAGATCGAGAACCAACCGGTGCCCGCCGTCCTTGTCGGGCGCGAGCACTTCGGTGGCGAGCTTGACGTTGCCACTCACTTCGAACACGAGCCGCAGGCCGTTGTTAGGCCGCTTGCCCGAGCGCACGGCGATCACCGCGCCCCCGCCCGCGGGCATCGCGAGCGCCGTCTTGAGCTTGGAATGGGAAACGTCGACCACGACGCGCCCGGGATCGTCGAGCTGGAATGCGCTGAACCTGGCAGGGCCGCTGAGATCCAGCACGACGCGCGTGCCGGAGTCGTTAGTGCCGATGCGGATGGCGCGAACTTCCGCGGCCGAAATGACGCCGGAGACCGTCGCGGCCCACGCGCACAGCGTCAAACAAACCGCGAATCGCTTCCCCAATCAGCTCTCCCTGAAAATCCTTCTCCATCATGGAGTTCCAGGATTCATCTGCGGTGGAATTTACTTATCTGGCTTAAACTTTTCAATCCTCTCGATGCGGTGACCGTCAGGCGTGATCGAAAAGACGAACTCCAGGTCCGCCCCAGGCAATCTGCCCGCGGCGCGTTCCGGCCATTCAATCAACCACAGATGGCCAGGCTGGTGATAGTCGGACAAACCGAGGTTTTCGAGCTCGTCCGGATCGATGAGTCGATAGAGATCGAGATGCACGACGGTCACGGCCGGCAGTTCGTAGAGCTCGAGCAGCGTGTAGCTGGGGCTCTTGATGGAACCCGTGGCGCCCAGCGCGCGCAGGACGCCCCGCGCGAACGTCGACTTGCCGGAGCCCAGCTCTCCCGCGAGCGTGACCAACCTGCACGCGGCGCCGGGGGCCGGAGGTGTGCCCAACAACTTCGCGCCCAGCGCCTCGGTCTCATCCCCAGACCGCGTGATCCACTCGCAGGGCGCTTCACCCGTCACGGATTCACCCAGCCGCGCAGCTCCGCGATGACGTCGCTCGCGATCAAACCGCGCTGCCCTCCCTGCGCGGCGGAGTCTCCCGCCAGCGCATGCACCAGCACGCCGATGCGCGCGGCGAGCGCACTGTCGTTGATCTGCGCGCGCAGGCCCGCGATGACTCCCGTGAGCACGTCGCCCATGCCCGCGGTCGCCATGCCCGGATTGCCGCGATCGCAGATGAAGATCTCGGGCGCGTCCATCGGACCGCTCGCGACCAGGGTGCCCGCGCCCTTGAGCACCGTCACCGCGCCATACCGCGCATGCAGCGCGCGCACGGCGCCCGGACGATCGGCCTGCACGGAGCGCGTATCCGTGCCGAGCAGCCGCGCCGCTTCGCCCGGATGCGGCGTGATGATCCATTCGGCCGGGAGATTCACGGGATCCTGCGCGAGCAGGTTCAACGCATCCGCGTCGACGACGGCGGGCACGGTCGCGCGGGAAACGACCGACCACATGACCCGCCCGAAGTCCTGCTGGCCGAGTCCCGGGCCCACCGCGACGACGTCCGCGGCGTCGAGCGCGGCCTCGAGTGATGCCGGCGTCGCGGGTAGATAGATGAGCTCGGGCCGGGAACTGGCCACCGCGACGAGATTGTCCGGATGGCCCGCGACGGTGACCAGTCCCGCGCCGACTCGGAACGCCGACTCGCCCGCCATCCGCAGCGCACCCGGCATGCCAGGACCACCACCCACGACGAGAACCCGCCCGTTCGTGCCCTTGTGGGTGTCGCGGCGACGGCGCGGCAGCGCCGCGGCCAGCTCGCTTTCGTCGATGCGTTTCATCAGCGGCGCGAATTGCGGCTGCGCCGGCGCGACCACGCCGAGATCGTCGAGCAGCGTCACGCCCGCATGTTCGGGACCGTCGCCGAGGAACAGCCCCGACTTGAACGCGACGAAGGTGACGGTGAGTTCGGCGCGAACGGCCTCGTGTACCGCGCCCGTGTCGGCGTCGACGCCCGACGGAATGTCGAGCGCCAGCACTGGCCGTCGCGCGGCATTGATCGCGCGGATGGCGGAGAGCGCGTCGGGGCGCGGCGGGCCCTTCGCGCCGGTGCCTAACAAGGCATCGACGACGACGTCGCTGCCCGACAACGCGTCCGCCGCGAACGGATGAGCGAATCCGCCCGCCGCGACGAATTCTTCCTGCGCGCGGCGCGCATCGCCCGTGAGCTTGTCGGGCGGCGTGGCCGCGAGCACCATGGCTTCGAGTCCGGCCGCGCGCGCCAGTCGCGCAAGGACGTAACCGTCGCCGCCGTTGTTGCCGCCGCCACACACGATCGCGATCCGCCTGGCCTGCGGCCAGCGGCCGCGCAGTATTTTCAGCGCGCCCTCCGCCGCTCGCGTCATGAGCGTGTATCCCGGCACTCGCCGTTTCTCGATTTCCCACGCGTCGAGCGCGCGCACCTGTGCGGCGGAATAGATGGCGGTCGGCCGGTTCATGCGCGGGAACTATACTGACGCCGCCGCATGAATCCCAATCCACAACCGAAGCCGGCCGACCGCGACCTGGTCGGCATCGCGCTCGAGCTCGCGAATCTCGCGCGCGTCCGCGGATTCGATGCGCTCGGCGTGAGCGATCTGAATCTCGACGTCGACGCCGGCCATCTCGCGCGCTGGCTGGAACACGAACGGCACGGCGAGATGGCGTACATGGCCAGACACGGCACCCGGCGCACGCGCCCCGACGAACTGGTGCCCGGCACCCTGCGGGTGTTGTCGGCGCGCATGAATTACTGGCCCGCGGACGCGAGTGATGCGCTCGAGACATTGCGCGATCCGCAGCTCGGCTACGTGTCGCGCTACGCGCTCGGCCGCGACTACCACAAGCTCATGCGCCACTCGCTGCAGGCGCTGGCCGACGACATCGTGGCGCGCATCGGGCCGATGGGGTATCGCGTGTTCGTCGATTCAGGACCCGTGCTCGAAAAGGCGCTGGCGCGCAAGGCGGGAATCGGCTGGATAGGCAAACACACCAATCTGATCGCGCGCGATGCCGGCTCCTATTTCTTCATCGGCGAGATCCTCACTACCCTGCCGCTGCCCGTCGACGAGCCCGCGAGCGCGCACTGCGGCACCTGCTCCGCGTGCATCCCCGCCTGCCCCACCGGCGCGATCACGGCGCCCTATCAACTCGACGCTCGCCGCTGCATCTCCTATCTCACCATCGAACTGCATGGCGCGATCCCTGTGGAGCTGCGGCGCATGATCGGCTCGCGCATCTACGGGTGCGACGACTGCCAGCTGGTGTGTCCGTGGAACAAGTTCGCGCGCGCGGCGGCGCATCCGGATTTCAAGGTGCGGCATCGGCTGGATGCGTCGCGATTGAGCGAGCTGTTCGCGTGGACCGAGGAAGATTTCCTCGCGCGCACCGAAGGCTCGGCGATCCGCCGCATCGGTTACCAGCGCTGGCTGCGCAACATCGCGGTGGCGCTGGGCAATGCGCCGGCCACCCAGGAAAACTTCGCTGCGCTCGAGGCGCGGCGCGACGATGCATCAGCGCTGGTGCGCGAGCACGTGGCTTGGAGCCTCAAAGAGCTGCACCGACGCGCCGCGAATCACTGAGCGCGTGAAGCGTCGCACGGTGTCGCGATCACGTTGGCATGTCGGCCCGTCAATCGCCACGCGCCATCGCGCTTCATCCAGATATTGGTGTAGCGGCGATGGATGGTCGTGCCCGAATCGGACCCGGTCCCTCTCGGGACCACGGTTTCGTGGCCCATGACGATTACGGTTTCGCCGTGGACCTGCACGGATTCCGCTTCGCGCACGAAAGATGAATAGGTGCGCGCACCGCTGCGGACGCCGCCTTCCCTGCCATTCACCACCTGATTGCGGGGATTGTTGACCTTGTAATCCTGCGCCCAGAGCCGGTCCATGGTGTCGTAGTCGGCATTCAGCACGGCGTCCGCCTCCTGGCGGTCCAGCTCGCGGACAAGTTTCTCGGTGCTCGCGTCGTCGGCGAATGCCGCGCACGAAAACAGGATGCCTGCCAGCATTAAAGACTTGAACATCAGCGTCTCCTTGGATGCGCGACGCTGATGAAGCCGTCTACGCGTTGAATTGCAGGTTGTCTATGAGTCGCGCCTTGCCGAGCCGCGCCGCGGTCAGCACCACGAATTGCTTCGTGTCCGCGCTCGCGGGGGCGAGCGTGCGCGCGTCGCGCACGCTGAAATAGTCGGTGCGGAAACCGGCGCCGTCGAGCGCCGCGCGCCCCGCCGCCTCGATGCTCGCGTGATCGCGCACGCCGGATTGCAGCGCGGCTACCGCTTGTTTCAACTGGCGGTAGATAGCCGGCGCGAGCGCGCGCTGCTGCTCGTCGAGATACTGGTTGCGCGAACTCATCGCGAGCCCGTCGCTCTCGCGCACCGTCGGCGCGCCGACGATCTGCACGCGCAGGCACAGGTCCGCGACCATGCGCCGGATCACCGTGAGCTGCTGGTAGTCCTTCTCGCCGAAGATCGCGACGTCGGGATCGACGATGTGGAACAGCTTCGCGACCACGGTCGCCACGCCCTCGAAATGGCCGGGCCGGAATTCGCCGCACAGGATGTTGGAGATGCCGGGCACCTCGACGCGCGTGGCGTTGTCCGCGCCGTTCGGATAGATCTCGCCCACGTCGGGCATGAACATGAGGTCGCAGCCCGCCGCCTCGAGCATCTTCGCGTCGGCCGACGGCGTGCGCGGGTAATGCGCGAAGTCCTCGTTGGGCCCGAACTGCATCGGGTTCACGAAGATGCTCGCGACGAACTTGTCGCCGTGCCGGCGCGCGGCCTCGATCAGGCTCATGTGGCCGGCATGCAGGTTGCCCATCGTGGGCACGAACACGACGCGCTTGCCTTCCGCGTGCCAGCGCGCAACCTGCGCGCGCACCTCGGCGATGGTCGAAGCGGTCGCCATGCCGGCGCGGCGCGGCTCAGGAATGGAATTCATGTTCGGGCGCGGGATAGGTCTTCTGCTTGACCGCGTGCACGAAGCGCTGCAGCGCGTCCAGGTTCGATGTCGCGCCCTCCATGAAATTCTTCACGAAGCGCGGCTTGCGCCCCGTGGTGATGTCCAGCACGTCATACAACACGAGGATCTGCCCGTCGGTGTCCGGCCCCGCGCCGATGCCGATGACCGGCACCTCGAGCGAGTCCGTGATTTCCTTGCCGAGCTCGGACGGGATGCACTCGAGCAGCACGATGTCGGCGCCCGCGGACTCGAGCGACTTCGCGTTCTCGAGCATGCGGCGGGCGGCCTCGCCATTGCGGCCCTGCACGCGAAAGCCTCCGGTCTTGTGCACCGACTGCGGCTTGAGACCGAGGTGCGCGCAGACAGCGATGTCGTGCCGCGCAAGGAACTCGACGATCTCGAGCTGGTTGATGCCGCTCTCGAGCTTCACCATCTCCGCACCGCCCTCCTGCATGAGGCGCACGGAATTCGCGAGCGCGATCTCGGGCGTCGGGTAGCTGGCGAAGGGAAGATCCGCGACGAGGAATGGACGATGCAGTCCGCGCGCGACCGCCTTGCAGTGGTACACGATGTCGTCCATCGTCACGGGCACGGTGGTGTCGTGACCCTGCAGCACCATGCCCAGCGAATCGCCGACGAGCACGAGGTCGACGTCGGCATGATCCACCAGCACGGCGAAGCTCGCGTCGTAGCAGGTGATGCACGCGATCTTTTCCTGCTCGCGCTTCATCTTGTCGAGCGTGGCCAGTGAAACCGGCGGGCGCGTCGAATCGCGTTGCTCGAGATGCGTGTACACGCTTTCAGACCTCTCTGATCGTTCGCCTAGATGGTACCGTGGCGCAGCGGGTTGTAGTACATGCGCCCCTTCTTCATGCGCCGGATCGCGCCCACGAGTTCATCGAAATCGGGCTGGTTGTGCGCCGGATCGATGTTCGCCGCGTTGACGATCAGCAGCGGCGCGCGGTCGTATTCGTGGAAGAACCGCGCATACGCGTCGTTCAGCCGGGATAGATAACCCGCGTCGATCCCCGAAGTTTCGTAGGCGATGCCGCGCTTGGCGATCCGCTGGAGCAGCGTCTCCACGGGCGCCTGCAGATAGACGACGAGATCCGGCCGCGGGGGATCGACCTCGAGTCGCGAGGCCACCTGCTCGTAGAGCGCCATCTCCGCGGCGTCGAGCGTGAGGCTCGCGAACAACCGGTCCTTCTCGAACAGGTAGTCCGCGACGCGCCGTGGCGCGAACAAGTCCTGCTGCTTGAGTGATCCCAGCTGCTGCGCGCGCTGGAACAGGAAGAAGAGCTGCGCCGGCAGCGCGCCCGACTTGGGATTCCTGTAGAAGCGCTCGAGGAACGGATTCTGCGCATCCTGCTCGAGCACGAGCTCGGCCTCGAGCGTGCCCGCGAGCCGGCGCGCGAGACTCGTCTTGCCGACGCCGATCGGTCCTTCCACGACGATGTAACGCTGCGCCGGCAGTTCCGGCGCCGCGACCGGCGTGACTTCAACGTCGGTGGCGTTCACAGCTTCTCGACGCCGCGGTTGGCCACGCGTTCCTTCAGCCGCGAGACGCGCCCGAGTCCCGGCACCTCGAGATGCGGTGCGATGTCCGCGAGTGGATAGAGCACGAAGTCGCGCTCGGCGATGCCCGGATGCGGCAGTTTCAACGAATCGCGCGCGCGCGTCTCGCTACCGACCACGAGCAGGTCGAGATCGATGACGCGCGGACCCCAGCGCTCGCGCGGCGGAGTACGGCCGAGCTCGCGCTCCGTGGCGCGCAGCGCCTCGAGCAGCTCTTCGGGAGTCAGCCGCGTGAGCAGGCCCGCCGCCGCGTTCACGAACGCGGGCTGCACGACTTCGCCGAACGGCGGCGTGTGATACAGCGGCGAGCGCAGCACGAGACGCGTCGACGGCAGCTTCGCCAGCGCTTCGAACGCGCGCTTCACCTGCCGCGCGGGATCGTCGAGATTGCTGCCCACGCCCACGTAGGCCGGCAACCAGCGCGCGGCGACTCGTGCGTGCGTGAGCTCGCCCGCGGCGGCGTTCATGAAGCGGCGGGCGCCCGACCG
>JAEZCR010000036.1 GCA_023433465.1 Pseudomonadota bacterium
GCCGCCCCGTCCTCGTGACGCGGGCGGCCGCTTCGTTTCCGCTATGCTCCGCGTGCGATGAGCACGCGAAATACCAATGTGTTCCTGATAGGCCCGATGGGCTCGGGCAAGACCGCGGTCGGCAAACACCTGGCGCGGCTGCTGCGAGCGCCGTTCAAGGACAGTGACGCCGAGATCGAGGCCCGGACCGGGGTCGATATCTCCTATATCTTCTCGCGTGAGGGTGAGGCGGGATTCCGGCAGCGGGAGCGCGAGGTGATCGAGGACATCACCCGAGAGAGTCCGATCGTGCTCGCGACCGGCGGCGGGGCCATCCTCCTGCCCGAAAACCGCACGGCGCTGCATGAGCGCGGCTTTGTCGCCTATCTGAAGACATCCCTCGAGCAGCAGGCCGAACGCGTGCGACAGGGCCGCAATCGTCCGTTGCTCCACGACGTCGATCCGCTCACCAAGCTCACCGAACTCATGGAGATCCGCGCGCCGCTCTACGAATCGCTGGCGGACTTCACCATCGCCACCGACGGCCGCAAGGTGCATACCGTCGCGGAAGCCATTTTCGCGGCCTTTCGGGCCGCCTCGTCCCAGGATCGAGCCTGAGGCCGCTTATACTGGAGAACGCTTGGAACGCATCGACGTAGCACTGGGTAAGCGCAGCTATCCGATTTTCATCGGCGCGGGCGCATTGGAACTCACGGCCGAGTTCGAGAAGTTCATCCCGGCGCGCGACATCCTGCTGGTCACCAACACGACCGTCGGACCGCTCTATTCGGCCAAGGTGACGGCGGCGCTCGCGCCTCGGCGCTGCGTCGAAATCGTGTTACCCGACGGCGAGGTCCACAAGACCTTCGCGAACATCTCGCGCATGATGGATGTGCTCATCGCCAATCGGTTTGCCCGTGACGCGTGTGTCGTCGCGCTGGGTGGCGGAGTCGTCGGCGACATGTCCGGCTTCGCCGCGGCGTGTTATCAGCGGGGCATCCCGTTCGTGCAGATGCCCACCACGCTGCTGGCGCAGGTGGATTCTTCCGTCGGTGGCAAGACGGGCGTGAACCACCCGGGTGGAAAGAACATGATCGGCGCGTTCCATCAGCCCGCGGCCGTGTTCGCGGATACGAACGCGCTGTCGACACTGCCCGATCGCGAGCTGCGCGCCGGCCTGTCCGAGGTGATCAAATACGGGCTCATCGTCGATCGCGAGTTCTTCGACTGGCTCGAGGCCAACGCGGCGAAACTGCTCGCGCGCGACACCGCGGCGCTGACGTACGCCATCAAGCGCTCGTGCGAGATCAAGGCAGAAATCGTCGCCCGCGACGAGCACGAGCGCGGCGACCGCGCGCTGCTCAATCTTGGCCATACCTTCGGCCATGCGATCGAGAGCGCGACGAACTACAGCGCCTGGCTGCACGGCGAGGCCGTCGGCGCGGGCATGCTGCTGGCCGCGGATGTTTCGCAACGCCTGGGCTGGGTCAGCGCGGCTGACGTCGCACGCGTGGAAAGCGTGCTCGGCAAGTTCGGATTGCGGACGGATGTGAGCTCACTTTCGGCCGCAACGCTCGCGGAGAACATGAAGATCGACAAAAAGGTCGCGGCCGGGCGCATCCGGCTCGTGCTGCTCAAGGGTATCGGCAAGTCCGTCGTCACCGGCGAGTACGAAGATGCCGCACTGCGCGAGACCTTGCGCACCCGCTGCGGGTGAGCCATGAGCGCGCGGCTCGCGTCGTACGCTGCCATCGATGAGAAGAGCCGCGGCCGACGTCATCCAGAGCCGCCGCCTCGCTTTCGCAGCGAATTCCAGCGCGATCGCGACCGGATCATTCATTCGAACGCGTTTCGCCGCCTCGTCTACAAGACCCAGGTCTTCGTGAACCACGAAGGCGACATGTATCGCACGCGGATCACCCATTCGCTCGAAGTTGCGCAGATTGGTCGCACAGTTGCGCGGGCGCTCGGGCTGAATGAAACGCTGACCGAGGCCATCTGCCTCGCGCACGATCTGGGCCATACGCCCTTCGGGCATGCCGGCCAGGACGCACTGAACGAATGTATGCGCGAATACGGCGGCTTCGAACACAACCTTCAGTCATTGCGGCTGGTGGACGAGCTCGAAGAGCGTTACGCCGAATTTCCCGGCCTGAACCTCACGTTCGAGTGTCGCGAAGGTGTGCTGAAACACTGCTCCGTTCAGAACGCGAAAAAGCTGGGCGACGTGGGCGAACGGTTCCTGAACCGCACCCAGCCCGGCCTCGAGGCGCAGCTCTCGAACCTCGCCGACGCCATTGCGTACAACAACCACGACGTGGATGACGGCGTGCGCGCGGGCTTGATAGACGTGATGGATCTGCGGGATGTCCGTGTCTTCGAACGATTCCATTCGGAAGTTGTCGAGCGTTACCGTGATGTTTCTTCCCGACGACAGCTGTACGAAACCATCAGACGCATGATCGACTACCTGGTCAGCGATTTGATCGTGCAGGCGGGAAAGAACATCGCGGAATCGAAGGTGGACAGCATCGATGCGGTACGCGCGCAAACACGCCCGCTGATTTCATTGAGTGATACGGCCCTCGAAGAACATCAGGAACTCAAGCGCTTCCTGCGCACGAGGCTCTACAATCACCCGAAGGTGAAAACCGTCATGGATGAGGCGCGTGCGACGCTCAAGGCCTTGTTTGATGCGTACCTGAAGGAGCCACACCGCTTGCCGGCCGAGCATCAGATATTAGTTAGTCGCGCGGATGCAGAAGGCGGAGTCGCCTCGCGGGCGAGAGTGGTTGCGGATTATGTGGCGGGGATGACGGATAGGTTTGCATTTTTCGAGTACGCGCGTATCCGCGGCGGGTGAGTGCGAGAAAGATGAGGCGCAATCAATGAGCGATACGTACCGCGCACAGCTCGTGCACACCCTTCGCAAGGTGCTTAAGCCATTGGTGCGAATCTTGTTTCGAGCTGGAGTTCGATTCGATGAGTTCGTCGAGCTGCTCCGCGGCATCTATGTTGAAACAGTTATTGCAGATGCCGTTGCGAGTGACGCCAAAGTCACTACTTCAAGAATTTCAATTCTAACCGGCGTGCCGAAAAGGGACGTCGAACGACTAGTTAGCTCCGAAGATTGGCTGAAGATTCCGAAGCCTACAGACGTACAAGCCCTGGCTGCGATTCTCCATCGTTGGCACACAGATTCTGCATTCCTGGGGCCATATGGTGTGCCTTTGGAATTATCAATTCGCGGAAGTAGCACCAGGACGTTCTTTGAGCTTGTTGCCGGTTCACCGATTCAGATAGATCCACAGAGCGCGTTTGAACAACTGTTGTCCGCAGGGATGATTGCTAGGTCCGGTGAGACGCACGTAAAAGTCTTGTCGCGCTCGTACGTAGTACCTGAACCCCTTTCGGCAGAGATGCTGGATCACTTCGGTGCCTCGATGACCAATCTTGCATCGACGCTTCAGTTCAACATGGATCCGAGGACCTCTCCAAAACGAATTGAGCGATCTGTATTTCCCGCCGGCGGACTTCCTGAAGAATGTCGGGAAGAGTTCGATGCATACGTACGCGAACGCTCGCACGCAATGCTTTCCGAGATCGATGATTGGTTGGCTGGCTTGGAACGGCGCACGCTAAAGCGGCCGGAGTCGAGGATTGAAACCGGCGTCAGCGTGTTTCAATACATCGCACCTAGTGATGTGCCGGTAAACCTTTCCAACGTAATTCGAGCAGATTCGAAGACTTAGCGGCTTTCCCTTTGTGCAATCCATGTGCGCTGGACGCACCTCATCCGAAGGGTTAACTTATGTCGGGAGGGGATCAGATCGCTGAATGTCTGTGATCTGAGTCGCAAAATAACGATCCGGGGAAAGATTAAGTGAAAAGCGGTCCTCAAAATGTGCTTGCCGGGGTGATGCCGGCGGCAGCTGCCGTTTTTGGACTTTCTCAGTACGCAGTCGCGAGTCCTATCGATCTCAGCAAACCCACTCTGGTGGTTGCCCAAGTCGAGACGGTCGATTGTCATGATCGATCGTTTCAGGCACTTGGACTGAAATTCCAATCCGCTGACGAGTATGTGCTCGCAGGAATATGCGATCTCTCTGCGGATGACTCACTCAGATACGCGTCGATCTCTGCCGTTGTCGCACAGGACGGCTCGCTTGTCGCAACAAGTGTCGCGTCTCTTGGCACGCGATACATTCCTGGAGTCTCTCCGGTCTATATAGTTGGAGAAGTTTCAGCCAGTAGAGTGGACGTAGGTGCATTTGCTATCGCTGGAAGCGCACCTATATCAATCGTCACTACGTCTCCGCGCTTGGGCGAACGCGTAGAGGTCATTGGTACTCAACCGCAAGTTGGTGGGGTGATTATCGCCGCCTCTGTGCACGCATCCGACTTGGTGAGCTTGGTGGAAGGTCAAGTAAACGCGACTGTTGATCCCGGTGTATCGAACTTCGCGATCATCGGATCTGGAATTCAATCCAACGCGATTATTGGGTCCGGTGCTTCGGCTAACGCAGTCAACGGTTCTGGAACCCCGACGGGTGCAACTATTGGCTCCGGCGTTTCGAAAAGCGCGATCATCGGTTCTGGAATCCAATCCAAGGCGATCATCGGTTCTGGAATCCAATCCAAGGCGATCATCGGCTCCGGTGCTTCGACTAACGCGATCATCGGCTCCGGAGTGCAGACGAGCGCTATTATTGGGTCTGGCGTTTCGACAAGCGCAATCATCGGTTCTGGAATTCAATCCAACGCGATCATCGGCTCCGGTGCATCGACTAACGCCATCATCGGCTCTGGTGCCCAGCTGTACTAACTCGTGTGGATTGGAATCGGCCAGCATCTCTTGCCGCCTCGCTCGACTGCTTTTCCACAGTCTTGCAGAAATTCGCGCGATTCATATTCGAGAAATTGACGTTTTCGGGAAGTTATTCGACTTGTCGAGCTTTGAAGGCTCGACGCTTCGAGTGACCCTATGAATCCATTATCCTCGGCCGTATATGGCCGAATCCTGTTCAGCAAAACCTCGGGCTATTAAGCAAGCGCCGAGAAGTTTGGCTCGGCCGGCCAGCCCTGCATCGAGGGAGCTGGACAGGAACTTGGAAGAAGTTCTAGCTAGCCTCTCTCAGCTGCTTGTTTCTTCAGGCTATGGATTTCACCGCACAGTTAGGTTGATGAAACTGGCGTTTGCGCGCGCGGCTCGTGATATTGAGAACTCCGCAAGCAGAGCGTCAATCGCGCGAATTGCCGCCTCCACGGGCATGACTCGAATTGAAGTCTCCAGGCTGCTCCGGCCGAACTCTCGAACTACGCCTGCTGAAGCAAAGCCTCACAACCGAGCAGTACAAGTCGCTCTCGGCTGGATTTCGGATCCGCAATACTCAAATTCTGCAGGCGAAGCAGCGTTGCTTCAATTCGATGGTCGCCAAAGAAGCTTCTCAAAACTTGTGAGGGCCTACAGCGGGGATATTCCTGCTAGGGCGATGCTTACCGAAATGAAACGGCTTCGAATGGTACGACAAGATAGAAGCGGCCTCATTCGCCTCCTCCGTACGGAAGCACCTGTTCCTAGAGCGTCGGTCTCTGCTTTACGTGCAATCCGTCCCTGGGTAAGTCAGCTGGCGCAGTTTAGTCAAGCGCCACAAGACAACGATCTCATCTCGAGCACAAATCACGTCACTCTGGGATTTGAATCCCTACCACAAGCGCTTGCTTCGCTTCGATTGCTTGAAGAACGAAGAGTCGCGTTTCTCGAGGCCATTGCACAGCTGGGCGGTCATTCCGCGGACAAGAAGAAGTATGGCATGCAAGTCACGGTTGCTGTGGCTGCTGCAAGCCCTTCGCAAATACGCCGTCGAACTTCAAGGAAGAAAAAAGGAAGGTAAGCAGATGCATCCGCAAAAAGTACAAAGTCGCGAAACTGACTTCTTTCTAAGTAGCGCTATCACCCGACTACTTGGTCTGAAGCTCATAGCTGGCTCGTCGGTTGAAGAGACGAAGATCTTCCTAGAGGAATGCTTAGCGAAGGCTGCTTCGCTCGAAAGAGAACATAGCTCACGATCTCCATTTGATATTCACTCTATAGGGAGCGTGCTTCGCAGCTGGCACACAAGGGCCGAGTTTCTCCGAGCCGACGGAATGCCTAAGCCGTTAGGAGCAGAAAACAAGCTAGAGCTACGAAAGTTAGTCAGCCTTCATCTCCCGAGTAGTTCGTTTGACGCAGTTTTCGCGACCCTAAAGAAGAGCAGGCTGATTAAACGTTCACCTGGGAGGAAGTGGATTCCATCGGAAAGGCATGCGCGTGTGCCGCAAGCGACAGCCGAAGTGTTTCGTCACCTCGCAGAAGGTGTTGCTCGACTTGCCGAAACGGTGATGAAGAACACGCAGTCAGAAAAGAAAGAAGATCTGCTGTTTGAGAGAGCCTGCAAAGTATTTCACTTGCCGCTCTCCGAAGCGCAGGCGTTTCGCCACTACATGCAGAAGCAAGGTGTTGCGTTTCTCGAGGCAGCGGACGACTGGCTCGAGACTAGATCGGCGCGCTCGGCCCGTAAACGCAAGAAAACGTGCTCGGCAGGTGCGTTTGCATTCGCATTCATAGATGACAAACAGCCTGCGACAACAAAAAAGCGCCGCGCACGCGCGGGCCGCGCAAATTAGTTTCTAGGCAACTCATCCCTCAACGCCCGACGCAAAATCTTCCCGACATTCGTCTTCGGAAGATCCGCCCTGAAATACACATGCTTCGGCACCTTGTACCCCGTCAGCTGCGCCTTGCAGTGCTCAATGATCGACTGCTCGCTTAGGTTCGGGTCCTTCTTCACCACAAACAAAGCGACGACCTCGCCTGACTTCTCATCCGGCTGCGCAATCGCCGCGGCCTCGAGCACGCCAGGATGCGTGACGGCCACGCTCTCGATTTCATTCGGATACACGTTGAAGCCGGACACGAGGATCATGTCCTTCTTGCGATCCTCGATGTACACGAGCCCGCGTTCGTCGATGCGGCCGATATCGCCGGTGCGCAGCCAATCCTTGCCGATCATCACCTGCGCTGTTTCATCAGGCCGATTCCAGTAGCCGGCCATCACCTGCGGACCTTTCACGCAGATCTCGCCGACCTCGTTGATCCCGAGCTCGTTGCCGCCATCGTCGCGAATCGAAATGTCGGTCGATGGAATCGGAAACCCGATCGATCCGTTGAAGTCCTCACCGGGTAGATTGATGCACGCGGCGGGCGAGGTCTCTGTGAGTCCCCACGCCTGCGTGAGCACATTTCCGGTCACTTCCTTCCAGCGCTTCGCAACGGCTTCCTGTACGGCCATGCCGCCGCCCAGCGACACTTGCAGCGAACTGAAATCCACCTTGTCGAATCCGGGCGTATGGAGCAGCGCGTTGAACAGCGTGTTCACGCCGCTGATGAAGACGAACTTGTACTTCTTCAGCTCCTTCACGAACGCGGGGAAGTCGCGCGGATTCGTGATCAGGATGTTCCGCCAGCCGAGCCGCACGAACAGCAGGCAGTTCGCCGTCAACGCGAAGATGTGATACAGCGGCAGCGCGGTGATCAATGTCGCGGGATCGCGTGGAAATGAAGGATTGATCCACTCGAGCGCCTGGAGCACGTTCGCAACCATGTTGCCGTGCGTGAGCATCGCGCCTTTCGCGACGCCCGTGGTTCCTCCGGTGTACTGCAGGAACGCGATGTCCGAGTGAGTGAGGCTCACCGGCTTCATCCGCACGGTGCTGCCTTCCGTCAGCGCCTGCTTGAAGCTCTTCGCGCCGGGCAGGTTGAACGGTTTCACCTGCTTGCGTTTCTTGCGCACCACCCAGTTGACGATCGCGCCCTTCGGAAATCCGAGCATCTCGCCGACACTCGTGACGACGACGTGCTTGACGCTGGTGTGCTTGATCACTTCCTCGAGCACGTGCGCGAAGTTCTCGAGGATGACGATGACGGTCGCGCCGGAATCCACGAGCTGATGCTCGAGCTCGCGCGCGGTGTAGAGCGGATTCGTATTGACCACGGTCATGCCTGCGCGCAGCGCGCCATGAACGGCAACGGGGTACTGCAGGAGGTTGGGCATCATGATCGCGACGCGATCGCCCTTCTGCATGCCGCAGGAGTGCTGCAGGAACGCGCCGAATTGCGCGGACAGGATGTCCAGCTCGCCGTAGGTGAGCGCCTTGCCCATCTGCACGTACGCATCGCGCACGGCATGCAGCGCAAGTCCTCGCTCGATCAGCTCCTTGAGGGACGGGTATTCATCGACATCGATCTCAGGGCGAACCCCGGGTGGATACGACTTGAGCCAATGTTTTTCCACGATACCCCCTCTGCGGCGCGGTATCGGAGGCTAGCCTTTGGGTCTGCCGGGAGCAACTAGCAGCGGCTCGAGCTTGGGCCAGAGGTTTTCGAGCATCTGCGGCTGGCCCTTCGCGTTCGGGTGAATGCCATCATCCTGCATGAGCCCGGGCTCCAGCGCGACCTTGTCCAGGAAGAACGGCACGAACGGCAACGAATATGTCTTGGCGAGATCGGCGTACATGTCGCGGAACTGCTGGCCATAACGCGGCCCGTAGTTAGGCGGGATGATCATGCCGACGAGCACCACGCGGGCCTTGGCGTCCCGCGAAAGCTCGATGATCCTGCGAAGGTTGTCGCGGCTCGTGGCGAGCGGCAGGCCGCGCAGGCCGTCATTGCCGCCCAGCTCCACGATGACGATGTCGGGCTTGTGAGTCGACAGCGCGCGGGGCAGGCGGGCGAGACCGCCCTGTGTCGTTTCGCCGCTGATGCTGGCATTGACCACGCGGTATCCGTACCCTTTGGAGGCGAGTCGCTGCTCCAGCAGTTTTACCCAGCCTTCCTGTAGCTTGATGCCGTACCCGGCGCTCAGGCTGTCGCCCAGCACGATAACGGTGCGCGGGGAGGCGCCGGCGGCGCTCGCCGTGGACGCCCACGCCAGCGACAATGCCGTCAACAACACCGACTGAAAGAGCCTGATGAGCGTACTCAAAGCCGAACACCTCACAAAAAAGGTTAGCAGCCCCGAAGGCGTGCTGACCATTGTCAACGATGTGTCCTTGGACATCGTCGCCGGCGAATCAGTTGCCATCGTGGGCGCCTCGGGGGCCGGCAAATCGACTCTCCTCGCGCTGCTTGCGGGCCTCGATGAACCCACTTCCGGACGCATAACCCTCGCGAACGCCGACTTGACCTCG
Source organism: Pseudomonadota bacterium (assembly GCA_023433465.1). Lineage (GTDB taxonomy): Bacteria > Pseudomonadota > Gammaproteobacteria > Steroidobacterales > Steroidobacteraceae > CADEED01. Next base: position 9,208 of record JAEZCR010000036.1, read on the forward strand.
CTCGACGAGGATGGTCGTGCCCGGCTGCGCGCGGAGCGCGTGGGCTTCGTATTCCAGTCCTTTCACCTGGTCCCGTCGCTGACCGCGGTGGAAAACGTCATGCTGCCGCTCGAGCTCGCAGGTCGGCGCGACGCGCGCGAGGCGGCCATGGAAACCCTGAATCGCGTGGGACTCGAACACCGCACGGGTCACTATCCGCGCCAGCTCTCGGGTGGCGAGCAGCAGCGTGTGGCCATCGCGCGTGCCTTTGTCACTCGCCCGGCGGTCCTCTTCGCGGACGAGCCGACCGGAAATCTCGATTCGCACACCGGTGAGCGCATCGTCGCGTTGCTGTTCGATCTGAATGCGCAATCGCAGACGACGCTCGTGCTCGTGACGCACGATCGCACGGTCGCAGCGCGTTGCGGCCGCGTGCTGCACATGGACTCGGGCTCTCTCGTACCCGCATGAACGCCATCGGCATCGCCTTGCGCACCTTGCTCCGGGAGTGGAAGTCCGGAGAACTGGGCGTGTTGCTGCTCGCGATCACGGTGGCGGTCGCGGCCCTGACGGGCGTGGGATTTCTCACGGACCGCATCGGCATCGCGGTCGACAACCAGGCGGGCGAAGTGCTCGCCGCGGATCTCGTGCTCGAATCCGCACAGCAGATAGACGACACGGCGATCACCGAGGCCACGAAGCGAGGCATTCAATACACGCGCAAGACGGGAATGCTGAGCGTCGTCTTCAACGGCGACGCGAGCCAGCTCTCCGCGCTGCGGGCGATGTCGGCGGGCTACCCACTGCGCGGCAAGGTGATGATCTCGGACGAGCCATTCGGTCCTCAACAGCAGGCTGCGGGCATCCCGGGGCCGGGTGAGGCCTGGCCCGAATCGCGTCTCGCGATCGCGCTGGGCGCCGGCATCGGCAGCGAGATCACGATCGGCGCGAGCACGTTCCGCGTCTCGAAGATCCTGATCTCGCGTCCCGACCAGGGCGCGACGTTCGTCGAACTGGCGCCGTCGATCATCATCAACGACGCGGACCTCGAAGCCACGCAGCTCATCCAGCCGGGCAGCCGCATGCGTTTCTCGCGGCTGTTCGCGGGCGAACGCGAAGACATCAAGGGCTTCCGCGAGTGGCTCGAGAAGAACAAGCAAAGCGCCGAGCGCCTGATCGACGTCGAAGAGACCGCGCCGCAGATCAAGAACGCCATCGACCGCGCCGGACGCTTCTTGAGCCTCGCGAGCTTGGTGGCCGTGCTGCTGTGCGCGATCGCGGTGGCGATGGCCGCGCGCCGTTACGTGCATCGCCACCTCGATTCGGTCGCGTTGATGAAAACGCTGGGCGCCACGCGCAACTTCACGCTGTCGGTGAGCCTCGTGCAGCTCGCGGTCGTCGGGCTCGTCGCGGCGATCCTGGGCTCGCTCGTGGGCTTCGGGGCCCAGGCGTGGCTGGTCATCGCCCTGCAGGGGTTGCTCAAGGGCGAGTTGCCGCCACCGGGCCTGGCGCCGCTCGTCGTGGGATTCCTCACGGCCATCGCGGTCCTGGCCGGCTTCGCGCTGCCCCCGCTGTTGCAGCTTTCGCGCACTCCGGCGCTGCGGGTATTGCGTCGCGACGTCGGCCCGCCGCAGCCCCTCGTGATCCTCGCCTTCGGACCGGCCGTGCTCGCCATCGCGTTCCTCATCTACTGGGTGGTGCGCGA
>JAEZCR010000267.1 GCA_023433465.1 Pseudomonadota bacterium
CGCTGGTCATGAACTTCCAGGTCAACACCTCGCCGCTCGCCGGCAAGGAAGGCAAGTTCGTCACGAGCCGCCAGATCCGCGAGCGCCTGATGCGCGAGCTCGAGAGCAACGTCGCGCTGCGCGTCGAAGAGACCGCGGACGCCGACGTGTTCCGCGTCTCGGGCCGCGGCGAACTGCATCTGACCATCCTCATTGAGAACATGCGCCGCGAAGGTTATGAACTCGCGGTGGGCAAGCCACGCGTGTTGACGAAGACCATCGACGGCGTGGTGCATGAACCGTTCGAAGCGCTGACCGTCGACATCGACGAAGCGCACCAGGGCGCGGTGATGGAATCGCTCGGCCGCCGCAAGGCGGAGATGAAGGACATGGCGAACGACGGCCGCGGCCGCGTCCGCATCGAGTACCGCGTCTCCGCGCGCGGCCTCATCGGTTTCCAGAGCGAGTTCATGAACGCGACCCGCGGCACCGGCCTGCAGAGCCACATCTTCGACGGCTATGCGCCGCTCGCGGGCGACATTCCCGACCGCCACAATGGCGTGCTGATCTCGAGCGAGCCCGGCAACGCCGTGGCGTACTCGCTGTTCTCGCTGCAGGAGCGCGGACGCCTGTTCATCTCGCACGGCGAGGCGGTGTACGAAGGCATGATCATCGGCATCCATTCGCGCGAGAACGATCTCGTCGTGAATCCGATCAAGACCAAGAAGCTCACCAACATCCGCGCCGCCGGCAAGGACGACGCGCTGATCCTCACGCCGCCGATCGAGCTCACGCTCGAATACGCGGTCGAGTTCATCGCCGACGACGAACTGGTCGAGGTCACGCCGAAGAGCATCCGCATCCGCAAGCGCATGCTGCTCGAACACGAGCGCAAGCGGGCGAGCCGCGTCGAAGAAGCGCTGCTGGCCTAACAAGGGTCACGGCTCATCCACGAAAACGGGGCTGGCTCAGCCCCGTTTTCCTTTATGGCGCCCGGGCGCCGGGGAAACTACACTCTTCCCCCATGACCGGCTTCGATCTCCAGACCGAAAACGTCGCGCGTTTGATCCAGCTCGCGCTGGGCCCGGTGTTCCTGGTTTCCGGCGTGGGCATCACCCTCAGCATGCTGACGCAGCGGCTCGCACGCATCGTCGACCGCGCCCGCACGCTGGAGGATCGCCGTGAGGCGGCAACGGACAAGGACCGCCTGGCGCACATCGACGAGGACTTGCGCTTCATCGTGCGCCGCACACGCTACATCAACAGCGCGATCGCCCTCTCCACGACGTCGGGCTTGCTGACGGCGCTGGTCGTGACCCTGCTGTTCGCGAGCGAGTTCACCCGCATTTCGGTGGGTGGCGTCATCGCGGTCATGTTCGTCGCGGCGACCGCGTGCATGTCGATCGCGTTCCTCATGTTCCTCATCGAGGTGCGCATCGCGACCAAGTCGCTGCGCATCGGCGGCAAGATCCGCCGCTGATGAAGCGCCTCGTCCTCGCAGTCGTCGCTACACTCGCCGCCGGCCTGGCCCCCGGTGCGGACGAGGGTGCGGCCGAGGGCGCGGACAAGAGTGCGGGCAAGTTCAGGGATCCGCCGCTTCTCACTACCGCCCAGGTCATCGAAAGCGCGCAGCCTTCCGACTGGCGGCGCCCCGAGCCCGCCAACCTGCTCTATCTCGATTTCGCGGCGGGCCGTGTGATCATCGAGCTCGCACCGCGCTTCGCGCCCGAACACGTCGCGAATCTCAAGGCGCTGGTGCGCAAGAACTTCTTCGATGGATTGCCGGTCGGACGCGTGCAGGACAATTACGTAACGCAGTGGGGCGACATCGACGAGACGCGGGGCGAACTGGCGACGAAACGCAAGCTGCCCGATGAAACCGTCTTCGCGTGGAGCGAGACCATCCCCTTCGTCAAACTACCGGACACGGACGGCTACGCCACCGAAACCGGCTGGATCGACGGGTTTCCCTCGGGAGTGGAGCGCAAACCCTCCGGCACGGCCTGGATGACGCATTGTTATGGCGCCGTCGGGGTGGGCCGCGGCGACTGGCCCGACACCGGCGATGACACGCAGCTCTACGCGGTCACGGGCCAGGCTCCGCGACACCTCGACCGCAACATCGTGCTGCTGGGTCGCGTGTTGCGCGGCATGGAACTGCTGTCCGCGCTGCCGCGCGGCAGCGGACCTCTCGGGTTCTATACCGATGAAGAGAAGCCCGGCCGGCCACTCATTCTCAAGGCGCGTCTCGCCAGCGACCTGCCCGAGGCCGAGCGCACGTCGATCGAAGTGCTACGCACCGATACACCCCTGTTCGCGAAGTACATCGAAGCTCGCCGCAATCGCCGGGAGTCCTGGTTCGTACGTCCCGCCCGCCACATCGACGTCTGCAACGTCCCGATTCCAACCCGCTGATGGCGCTGATGGGGACAGATCTATTTATTGACGATAACGGGCGGCGCCCGTCTCGTCATCGTCGCAAAATAAATCTGTCCCCGATTCTTCTTCTCCTCGCGTTCTTCAGCGCGGCTCACGCGAACTCCGCGTTGCATCCGGCGTGCGCACAGGACACGAAGGATCCCGCGGTGCACGAGCACGCCTACCTTCCCATCGGCGGCATCGAACAGTGGGTCACCATCGACGGCGCCGATTGCGCGAACCCGGTTATTCTGTTCGTGCACGGCGGACCGGGAAATCCGCTTTCGCCCCTCATGGACGCGTTGTACGGCACGTGGCGAAAATCCTTCACGCTCGCCACCTGGGACCAGCGTCTCTCGGGCCGCACATACGCGCGCAACGAGCCCGTCGTCGAACTGACCGAAGAGCGACTCGATGCGACCACGCTCACGATCGATCAACTCGTCTCGGACGGCATCGAAGTCGCCGAACACCTGCGCGGCAAGCTCGGCAAGAGAAAGATCATCCTGACCGGATCCTCGTGGGGATCCGTACTCGGCGCGCACATGGCGCATGAGCGCCCGGACCTCTTTCATGCCTATGTCGGCGTCGCGCAGCTCGTCAACGCGCGCGACAACGTGTCGGCAAGCTACTCCGCGACGCTGGACGCCGCGCGGCGCAAGCAGGACGCGCCTGCCATCGCGACCCTGGAAAAGCTCGGCCCACCGCCCTGGACCCATCCGCGCAACTTCGGCCAGATGCGCCGCATCATCCGCAAGTACGAGATCGAGACCACGTCGCCCGCGCCAAAACTCGAATTCTCGGCCGAATACAGATCGGATGCCGACATGGCGGCGTACGAAGCGGGCGAGGAGATCTCGTTCATCAAGTACGTCGGGCTGAAGGGCGATGGCATGGCGGCGAAAGTCGACCTGCCGGCGCTCGGCGTGAAGTACGCACTCCCCATGCTGTTCGTCCAGGGCGAAGAAGATCTGCTCACCCGTCCCGCCGTCACACACGCCTTCGTCGATTCTCTGCAAGCCCCACACAAGAAGCTGGTAATGGTTCCGGGCGCCGGCCACGACCCCAATTTCGCGCTGATCGAGGCCCATTTCCGCGTGCTGATGGAAGCCGCGGAGGCCGGAAAGCGGCCCGAAAAATAGAACTGCCCCCGCCTTCTCTGCGAGAATCCGCGCCCTATGGGACGCATCTTCGAAGTACGCAAGCACACGATGTTCGCGCGCTGGGACCGCATGGCCAAGCAGTTCGCGCGCATCGCCAAAGACATCAACATGGCCGTCAAGGCAGGCGGCGGCGACGTGAACTCGAACCCGGCGTTGCGACGCCAGGTGCAGAATGCGCGCAACATCAACATGCCGAAGGACAAGGTCGAGGCCGCGATCAAGCGCGCGCTCGGCAACGACGCGACGAACTACGAGCAGATCCTCTACGAGGGTTACGCGCCGCACGGTGTCGCGGTGCTCGTCGAGACCGCGACCGACAACCCGACGCGCACGGTCGCCTCGGTGCGCACCATCTTCTCGAAGGGCGGCGGCAATCTCGGCACCGCGGGCAGCGTCGCGTTCCAGTTCCGCAAGATGGGCGTGTTTCGCCTCAAGCCGGATGGCATCGACCAGGACGACCTCGAGCTCTACCTGATCGACCACGGCCTCGAGGAATTCGGCGAGGGCGCCGGCGAGAAGGGTGAGCCGCAGCTCGTCGCGCGCTGCCTGTTCCCGGAGTTCGGCCACATGCAGGAGGCGCTCGAGAAGCGCGGCATCCACCCGATCTCCGCGGCGCACGAATACATCTGCACCACGCCGATCGAACTACCCGAGGCGCAGGCCAACGAGGTGCTCGAGCTGATCGACAACCTCGAGCAGAACGACGACGTTCAGAACGTCTATCACTCGCTCGCCTGACATGGACTCTCTCGAAGCGCTGAACACGCGCAGCTCCGCCAAGACCTACGGCGAGCAGGCGCCCTCGAAGGAAGACCTCGCGAAAGTATTGCAGGCCGCGGTGCGCGCACCGGATCACGGCCGCCTGCGCCCCTGGCGATTCATGCTGATCGAGGGCGAGCAGCGCCGGAAGTTTGGCGAGATGCTCGCCGCGTCGGCATTGCGCCGCGTCCCGGGCCTTTCGGCCGGCGACCAGCAACGCGAGCGCGACAAGGCGCTGCGCGCGCCGCTCATCATCGTCGTGGTGTGCCGCGCGGTGCCGGGCACGAAAGTCCCCGTGATCGAGCAGATCCTCGCGGCCGGCGCTGCGTCGCAGAACATCCTGCTGGCATTGCATTCGCTGGGTTATGCGGCGGCGTGGAAGACCGGCGAAGCCTGTTACGACCCCGAGATGAAGAAGTCGCTCGGACTCAATGCCGACGATCACCTCGTCGCGCTGATCTATACGGGCGGCGGCGCCGGCGCGACATACGCGCCCGGCAAGCCGGCGAGCGTGCAGGACGCGATGCTGGAGTTTCCGGCTAGCTAGTCGGGTCGGGCGGCATCGATCTCCAGCAGATCCGCGCCCTCCCGCACCTGGTCGCCGACCTGGTAATTCACCTGGCTGACCACGCCGGAGAAAGGAGCAGTCAGCGTGTGCTCCATCTTCATCGCCTCCATGACCAGCAGCGGTGCGCCGCGATTCACCTCGTCGCCCGCCTTGACGTTGATGGCGATGATCCGGCCGGGCATCGGCGCGGAAAGACTTCCGTGACGATCCGCGGCCTGGCCGGTCGGCTCGTACGGATCGACGAGCTGAAAGACCTGGTGTTCGACGCCGCGGAACAGGTGCACCGCGTCGCCCGCGACGACCGTGTCGAAATCGAGTTCGGATGGCGGGTCCGCGAAATCGACGATCGTTTTCCGCTCGGTGTCGCGCCATCGAAGGGTCACGGTGCGCCGCGAGCGGCCTGACAATCTCCAGCCTCCGGCGTCCGACCAGGGCGATGAATCCGTCGCCCGCGCCGTCGCCCGCGCCATCGCCCGCCACGCCGCGAAGCGCCATACGGATTCCGCTGGTTCGTGACGCTGCGGCAAGACGTGCGTCCTCTCGTGCTCGATGAGCGCGGTATCGAGCCGGCCCTCGACGAAGGACGGCGCGGTCGCGAGGCGCCCGAGGAATTCGACGTTCGTGCGCACGCCCGCGACCCGGAAACGCTCGAGCGCGGCGCGCAGGCGCACGATCGCTTCCGCGCGAGTCGCGCCATGAACGACGAGCTTCGCGATCATCGGGTCGTAGTAAGGCGTGATCTCGTCGCCCTGGCGCACGCTCGTGTCGATACGCAGGTCCGCCGACTCCGGTGGCGTCGCGAGGTATTCGAGACGGCCGATCGACGGCAGGAATTCGCGCTCGGGATCCTCGGCGTATATGCGGGCTTCGATGGCATGTCCCGCGATCTTCAATTCATCCTGCGTCAAAGACAGCGACTCGCCCGCTGCGACCCGGAGCTGCCACTCGACGAGATCGAGCCCGGTGATCATTTCGGTCACGGGATGTTCGACCTGCAGGCGCGTATTCATCTCCATGAAGTAGAACGCGCCGTCCGGGCCGGCGATGAACTCCACCGTGCCGGCGCCGACGTAGTTCACGGCACGCGCCGCCGCGACCGCCGCCTCACCCATCGCGCGGCGCCGCTCGGGTGTCATGCCCGGCGCCGGCGCCTCTTCGATGACCTTCTGATGGCGGCGTTGCACGGAGCAGTCGCGCTCGAACAGGTGGACGACGTTGCCGTGTCTGTCGCCGAAGACCTGGATTTCGATGTGCCGCGCGGTCGTGACGAACTTCTCGAGCAGCACCCGGGCATCGCCGAATGCCGCGCCCGCCTCGCGCTGGCAGCTCGCGAGCGCGGCCGCGAAGTCTTCCGCGCGATCGACCCGCCGCATGCCCTTGCCGCCGCCACCCGCCACGGCCTTGATGAGCACCGGAAAGCCGATTCGTTCGGCCTGCGAGAGTAGATAGTCTGGCTCCTGGCGGTCGCCGTGATACCCCGGCGTCAGCGGCACGCCGGCCTTCTCCATGAGCGCCTTGGCCGCGGACTTGGAGCCCATCGTCTCGATGGACCCGGGGGAAGGACCGACGAATGTGAGACCCGCCGCGCCGCAGGCGTGCGCGAACTGCGCGTTTTCAGATAGAAAGCCGTAGCCGGGGTGAATCGCCCGCGCGCCGGTCTTGCGCGCGGCTTCGATGATGACGTCGCCGCGCAGGTAACTGTCCCGCGGCAGCGCGCCACCGATGTAGACAGCCTCGTCGCAGGCCGCGACGTGCGCGGCGCGTGCATCGACATCGGAATACACGGCGACCGTGGAAATGCCGAGTCGCCGCGCGGTACGCGCCACGCGGCAGGCGATCTCGCCGCGGTTCGCGATGAGCAGCTTCGGGAACACGTCTATTTCTTGTGCGCCCAGGCCGGGGCGCGCCTTTCGAGGAAGGCCGCGATGCCTTCGCGGCCTTCGGCGGACGCGCGTGCATCGGCGATGCATTTCGCGGTCGCCGCGAGCAACACGTCGTCCAGCGGAGCTTCGATCACGTCAGCAAGCAGGCGCTTCGTAGCGGCGAGTGCCGCGGGACTCGCGGCAAGCAGTGCGGCGACGACCCTTTCGACCGCGGCATCGAGATTTTCCGCAGGCACGGCCTCGTGCACGAGTCCAGTCTCGCACGCGCGCCGCGCATCGAACTTCTCGGCGGTGAGCATGTAACGCGACGCGCGGCGCGGCCCCATCGCGCGCACGAGATGCGGAGAGATGGTCGCGGCCACGATGCCGAGCTTCACTTCGGAGAGCGCGAAGCTCGCCGAGTCCGCCGCGACGACGATGTCGCAGGCCGCGGCAAGGCCGACACCGCCGCCGAACGCGTCGCCCTGCACACGCGCGATGACCGGCTTCGATGAGGCATGGACGGCATTGAACATGCGCGCGACCTTGAGCGCGTCGGCGTGATTCTCGGCGTGGCTGTAGTCAGCCACCGTGCGCATCCAGTTCAGGTCCGCGCCGGCGCAGAAGGCGGGCCCACGTGCCGCCACCACCACGACGCGCGTGCCGGCGTGCGCCTCGACGTCGGCGAATGCCTGCGCGATGTCCGCGATCAACGCGTCGTTGAATGCATTGCGGACTTCAGGCCGGTTGAGCCACAACCAGCGAACCGCGCCGCGCTGCTCGATCTCGAGGTGTCGGTAGTCGGACATTCGACGCTCTACATCCGGAACACGCCGAAGCGAGTTTCGGGGATCGGCTGCCGATACGCCAGCGCGAGACCGAGAGCCAGGCACATGCGCGTGTCGCGAGGATCGATGACGCCGTCGTCCCAGAGCCGGGCGGTGGCGTAATAGGGATTGCCCTGCGTTTCGTACTGCTCGCGGATCGGCGCCTTGAAGGCGGCTTCCTCCTCCGCGCTCCAGGTGCCGCCCTTCGCCTCGATCGCATCGCGCCGGACGGTCGCGAGCACGTTCGCGGCCTGCTCGCCGCCCATCACCGAGATCCGGGAGTTGGGCCAGGTCCAGAGGAAACGCGGCGCATACGCGCGCCCGCACATGCCGTAATTGCCCGCGCCGAAACTCCCGCCGACGATGACGGTGAACTTCGGCACGCGCGCGCACGCGACGGCCGTCACCATCTTGGCTCCGTGACGCGCGATGCCCTCGTTCTCGTATTTCTTGCCGACCATGAAGCCCGTGATGTTCTGCAGGAACACGAGCGGGATGCGACGCTGGCAGGCGAGCTCGATGAAATGCGCGCCCTTCTGCGCGGACTCCGAGAACAGGATGCCGTTGTTCGCGAGGATCGCGACCGGCATGCCATGGATACGCGCGAAGCCGGTGACGAGAGTCGTGCCGTAACGCGCCTTCCATTCATCGAATTCACTGCCGTCGACGAGGCGCGCGATGATTTCGCGCGAGTCGAAAGGCTTGCGCGGATCGACCGGGATGAGGCCGTAAAGATCTTCAGGTGGATAAAGGGGTTCGGGGACAGATCGGGGTTCGGGGACAGATCTATTTGGGACAGATTTGAAATCTGTCCCAAATAGATC
>JAEZCR010000270.1 GCA_023433465.1 Pseudomonadota bacterium
ACGTGCGGCCCGGCTTATGCTAAGCAGAGCGCCGATCTAGTCAGGCGTTACGGCAGCGTTGCGGCGCGCCGCAAGCCCGAACTGCTCGACGCCTCGAGCTATCCACTGGGCGATGCCACCGCGACCACGCTCGATGGCGGTGAGTTCGACGAGGTGCTCGGCAAGTGGATGACGCTGCAGTTCGACATGTTCGAAGTGCAGAACAGATTGCCCGAGTTGCAGAAGAGCGCGTTCTTCCAACTCGTTGGCCACCGCATCCTCGCGATGGCGAACCTGCACGAGCTCTACTACGCCGTGGCGTGGAATCGCAAACTCGCCGCGATGAACGACTCGCGGGCCAACGAGTTCGCCACCCGCGCCGAAGCCGCGTTCAAGCGAGACCGCGAGATCGCCGATCGCTATCACAGGCTCGAAGGCGGCAAGTGGGACGGCATGATGCTGCAGACCCACATCGGCTACACCACCTGGCAGCAGCCGGACAAGGATGTGATGCCGGAAGTGAAGCGCGTGGAAACGACCGCGAAAGCGCCGAAGGTCAAGTTCGCGACGGCTTCGAAGTCGACGCCGAATGTCACCGACGCCGTGAATTTCTCGGAGGTCCATGGCGGCAAGGGCCTGACCTGGCGCCGGATCCAGAATCTCGGCAACGACAGTGGCGCCGTCACGGCATTCCCGCAGGGCAAGACCGCGACGACGCAGGAAGACGGCGTGTACGTCGGCTATCGCGTCAACGCGATCAAGGACGGCGACGCCACGGTGAAACTGCACATGTCGCCTACGCTCAACACCTTCGGCGGTGTCGACGTGCGCATTGGCGTTTCGATCGATGACGGCCCCATGCAGACGCTCGCGCTGCGCCTCACCCCGTCACCCGATCCGGGCAGGACGCCAGAGCAGATCGCGTGGGAGAACGCGGTCATCGAAAACGAGTCCGTGCTCGAAGCGAAGTTTCCGGGTCTGAAGAAAGGCGAGCACATGATCAAGGTCTGGCGCCTCGACGACAACGCGTTGCTCACCAAGGTCGCGTTCGTCCAGCCGTGATGACGAAGCATTCGCACACGATCTATGACTGACACGCAAGGTTCCGCGGCAAGACTGACCGGCAGCTGTCTCTGCGGAGAGGTCCGCTACACCGTCGCCGACGAATTCACGCGCGCGCTGATCTGCCACTGCTCGCAATGCCGCCGCGCCACCGGCTCCGCGTTCAAGCCGTTCGGCGTCATCGAACGCGCCAAGCTGAAAGTGATCCGCGGCCAGATCCGCATCTACGGCGACGTGATGACCCACGACGCGCACTGCAAGAATTGCGGCTCGCTGCTGTATTCGATCGTGAACGAAGGCACGATCGCGCACGTCACCTACGGCACGCTCGTGGATCCGCCGAGCCTGAAACCCCAGGCGCACATCCACGTGGCGTCGAAGGCGCCGTGGGACGTGATCTGCGACGGCCTGCCGCAGTACGACGAATTCCCGACCTGATCCACTCAGCGATTGCACTCGCCGGCGAATCGGGCGTTCGACCGCTCGAAATTGCGCACGGCGTCGGCGATGCTCCAGTCGCGCTCCGCGAGCGTCTCCGGATCCCACTCGCTGCGATGCACGGCGAAGAAGTCGCCGCCGTACACGTGGATCGCACCGGTGAGCTTCTCGATGGGGTTGTTCACCGAGTGGATCACGTCGCTCGCCAGTGGAACGACGTCGCCGGCGGATATGGCCGCGGCACTGACGGCGCTCAGCCGCGCGCCGTCGCGCCGCCAGAAGATGTTGTCCTCACGGCCGGTATAGATGCCGATCAGCGCCCACATGTTGTGGTCGTGCGGCAGGAGCTGCATGAGCGGTGACCAGACGATGTTCAGGATAGTTAGGTCGGGAGAGCGGTACAGCGCCTCGAGTCCGCCCTTCACTGGAGAGCCCAATCCCGAAAGCACCGCGTCGCGATCCGCGAGCTCGCGGGCAAGCAGGTCCTGGATGTGTGCCTGGGCATCGGCCCCGCTTGCCAGGGCTGCACGACAGTCTTCGATGAATCGCTCGGTATCGAAGAGACGCGCGGTTCTTGCGGGCGCCGCGCCGGCCCGCGCCGCGCCGTGGTGCGCCGCGGCCACTGCGCAGCCGCCGAGCAACAACGCGCGGCGAGTGCGTGAGTAAGCCTGTGCCATGACTGCCTCCGCGTGGATTCCGGTGCGCGACTCTCCGCTCGCGCGTCGGGCGCCGCCAGTCACGAATCTGGACCGTCGCGCGTATTGCGGCCGGCGCCGCGCGGCGCAATGCTCCGCGCCATGCACCAGGAATACGGCCAGTTCTGTCCGGTCGCCTTGTCGTCCGAGGTGCTCGCGGAACGCTGGACTCTCCTGGTGGTGCGCGAACTGCTGGCCGGCGCGCATCGCTTCAATGAGATCCGTCGCGGCGTGCCGCGCTTGTCTCCCACCTTGCTCAAGGAAAGACTGCGGACGCTCGAGCGAGCGGGAATCGTCGAACGCATCGACTCGGGCAACACGCGCGGTCGCGACTATCGACTCACGCCGGCGGGTGAGGAACTGCGCGCCGTTGTCGCAGCGATCGGGCAGTGGGGCCAGCGCTGGGCGCGGGACATTCGTCCCGCCGATCTCGATCCCGGCTGGCTGGTGTGGGCGATGCATCGAAGATTGAACACCGAAGCGATGCCCGCGGGCCGCACCGTCATCGAAATCGAGTTCAGCGATTCGCCGCGGCAGCGTCGGTTCTGGCTCGTGCAATCGCGCGGGCGCGTGGATGTGTGCCTCAAGGATCCGGGCTTCGAACCGACTGTGCGCGTCGTGACGCGCGTGCGCACGATGGCGGAAGTGTGGCGAGGAATACGGCCGATCCGCGAGGAGATCCGCAGCGGGCGGCTGCAGGTGCGGGGCGCGCCGGTGGCGTGTCGTGCGTTTCCTGGGTGGCTACTGCTCAGCGTGTATGCATCGACAAAGCGAGCACGGCCGATCTCCACTCAAGGTAGATAGCCAATCTCCCGTTGGTGCCGAATGGCAAGGACCCGTACTTCATCCGACTTCACAACGAATCTGTACAGCGCAATGTAGCCGGTCGCGCCGTACGAGACGACGAGTTCACGAATGTCTCCCTCGATTCGCCGGCCGATGAGAGGATGCTCGGCAAGATTCTCGACCGCGGAACGAATCGCGGCGGCCGCTGCAATTGCGGCGCTCGAGTTCTCGATCGCCAGGTGCTCGATTGCACGCTCGATATGGTCGAGCGCGCGTGCCGAATAGACTATTTGCGCCACGGTTTCGGGCGCGGGCTCGCAACCTTCTGCGCGAGGCGTTCAGCCCAGGCGTGTACGTCTTCCGCGCGATACACCTCGCCAGTCCGCTCGATCTCGGCGTCAGCGGCCAACGCCTCTTTCACGAGGCTGCGCATCTGTTCTTCGTACGCAGCATGCTTCTCGACAGCCTCGAGGATGAGGCTGTGGACCGATCGATCGGTCTCCTTGGCGATTGTGCGTAATCGCGCCCTCAGCTTGGGAGGCAAGCGAATGGTGGTGGTTTCAGCCATATGGCACAAACGTAGCACTTACGGCCGTATGGGCCAAGCGGCAAATCCGATGATTCGGGCGTGTTTTTGCAGTGTTTTTTGACTTCGGCTCGGCCCCGCCTACACTGCGCGCCATCCAGCCTCTGGCAGTAGGCCAAGTCCTTGAAGACAGCCGAGCCCCGGGGTGCCTGACCAGATCAGGAAATGGTGTTGGCCGACGTAAGTTTCGGCGCTGTTCGTAGCCTCGCGCTCAATGAGCGCACGCGCCGCGACTCCAACTCCATTCCTGCCGTGGAGTTGCCGATGTCCGCCGCCGCCAGGGATCTCTTCTCGTATCGCAAGTACTGGGCCGCCCGGTTCGGCGTCGCGCCGTTCCTGCCCATGTCGCGCGCCGAGATGGAGCAGCTGGGCTGGGATTCCTGCGACGTCATCATCGTGACCGGCGATGCGTACGTCGATCATCCGAGCTTCGGCATGGCGATCATGGGCCGGCTGCTCGAGGCGCAGGGCTTTCGCGTCGGCATCATCGCGCAGCCGGATTGGCAGAGCGCGGAGCCGTTCAAGCAGTTAGGCAAGCCCAATCTCTTCTTCGGCATCACCGCGGGCAACATGGACTCGATGGTGAACCGCTACACGTCGGACAAGAGAATTCGGTCCGATGATGCGTACACACCCGGCGGTGTCGGTGGCAAGCGGCCGGATCGCTCCGTCGTCGTCTACGCGCAGCGCGCGCGCGAGGCATTCAAGGATGTGCCCATCGTCATCGGCGGCATCGAGGCGTCGTTGCGCCGCATCGCGCATTTCGATTACTGGAGCGAGAAAGTGCGCCGCTCCGTCCTGCTCGATGCAAAGGCGGATCTTCTCGTGTACGGAAACGCCGAGCGGCAGATCATCGAGATCGCGCACAGACTGGCGGCCGGGACGAAGATCCACGAGATCACCGACCTGCGCGGCACGGCGTTCGCGCGGAAGTCGCACGACTTCATCGAAATCGACTCGACCACAGTCGACACGCCAGGGAAGCTGAACCCGCCCATCGATCCGTATGCCATGGAGCCGGAAATCAGGAAGGCGAATGAGGCCGCTACCTTGACAGGGGACGGACTTGAAGTCCGTCCCCGACCAGCCGCCGAGGTCGTCGTCAAATTCGCCCGCCGCGTGAAGTCAGAAGACCGCGAACGCAGCGTCATCCGCATGCCGAGCTTCGAGCAGGTGTCCAGCGACCCCGTCCTCTACGCCCACGCGTCCCGCATCCTCCATCTCGAAGCGAACCCCGGCAACGCCCGCGCCCTCGTGCAACGCCACGGCGACACCGATGTGTGGCTCAACCCACCACCGATCCCACTAACCACCCGCGACATGGACTACGTCTACGAACTCCCGTACGCGCGCGTCCCGCATCCCAGCTACGGCAGCCAGGAAATCCCCGCCTACAAGATGATCAAGTTCTCGATCGCCATCCAGCGCGGATGCTTCGGTGGCTGCACCTTCTGCAGCATCACCGAGCACGAGGGCCGCATCATCCAGAGCCGCAGCGAAGCGTCCGTGCTCAAGGAGATCGAAAAGGTGCGCGACAGCGTGCCCGGCTTCACCGGCGTCATCTCCGATCTCGGCGGCCCGACCGCGAACATGTACCGCATCGCATGCAAGAGCCGCGACATCGAGAAGGCCTGCCGCAAGCCGAGCTGCGTCTTCCCCGGCATCTGCCCGAACCTCAACACCGATCACAGCGCGCTGATCCAGCTCTATCGCAAGGCCCGCGCGCTACCCGGCGTGAAGAAGATCCTGATCGCGAGCGGTGTGCGCTATGACCTCGCGATCGAGTCGCCCGAGTACGTCAAGGAGCTCGCACAGCATCACGTCGGCGGTTATCTCAAGATCGCGCCCGAGGCGATCGGCGAGGGCCCGCTCTCGAAGATGATGAAGCCCGGCGTCGGGACTTACTACAAGTTCAAGGAGCTGTTCGACAAGTACAGCAAGGCGGCGGGCAAGGAACAGTACCTCATCCCGTATTTCATCGCCGCGCATCCCGGCACGACCGACGAGGACATGCTCGAGCTCGCGTTGTGGCTCAAGAAGAACGGGTTCCGCGCCGACCAGGTGCAGGCGTTCCTGCCGTCACCGATGGCGACCGCGACGGCGATGTATCACACGCTCAAGAACCCGTTACGGAAGGTGACGCGCGAGAGCGAAGAGGTGACGATTCCGAAGGGGTTGAAGCAGCGCCGTCTGCACAAGGCCTTTCTGCGATATCACGACCCTAACAACTGGCCGGTGCTGAGAGAGGCGCTCCGTCGGATGGGGCGCGCGGACCTGATCGGCAACGGGAAGCAGCAGTTGGTGCCGGCTTATCAGCCTGCAGGGACGGGAGATGCTGCTGAAGGGAAGAGGGGCGGCAGCCAGCATCGCCCGTTCAAGACGCAGCACACGGGGTTGCCGAAAACCCCGAGACCGCCGAGCCTGAAGCGCCGCTAGCTGGCGACTTCGCGTCGAACGCACCGTCGCGTCTTTGCGAGGATCGATGCGCACCCGGCACCATGCCTCCGAGCGGCGCTGCCTCCAAAGCTGTGCTCCAACATGGTCGCTGCCTGCCTAACTAGCGCATGGAAACACGATTAGGGTGGAGGCGCGCAGTTCGCCGAACACGCAGCAGTTCCGCACTGCCAGATTCCCTGGCCGTTCTCTTGGCGCTAAGATCCTCTTCGCCAATTGCCATCCTGACGGCATCTCGAGCTGACTCATGTCACCATTCGACCGACGTTCATTCCTGTCGCTGGCCGGCAGCGCCGCGGCGGGCTCGCTCTTGTCCCGATCCGCGCGGGCGGCGGCCACGCGGCCCAACATCGTCTTCATCCTCGCTGACGATCTCGGCTACGCCGATCTCTCGTGTTATGGCCGGGGCGACCTGAGTACACCGCGGCTCGATCGCATGGCCCGCGAAGGCGTGCGCTTCCTGCAGTCATATTCCAACTCGCCCGTGTGTTCAGCCACGCGCGTCGCGCTGATGACGGGCCGCTATCAATACCGCCTGCGCGTGGGACTCGAGGAGCCACTGCGCGACACCGCGGAGATCGGACTGCCGCCGGAGCAGCCTACGTTGCCCTCGCTGTTGCGCGACGCCGGATATCGCACCTCGCTGGTGGGCAAGTGGCACCTCGGGCTGTTGCCGAAATTCGGCCCCTTGCAGAGCGGATACGAATCTTTCTATGGAGTGCGAGGCGGCAGCGTCGACTACTACAGCCACGCCGGCAACAACGGCCGCAAGGATCTCTGGGATGGCGACCAGCCGCTGGATACGCAGGGCTACGTCACCGAACTACTCACCGAGCGCGCGTTGCGGCAACTGCGCACGTTCACGCGGGAACGCACCCCGTTCTTCCTGAGCGTGCACTACACGGCGCCCCACTGGCCCTGGGAACCTCCAGGCGACGACAGCGAGTCGCGGCGCATCGCCGGCAAGAGCCTGTTCCACTACGACGGGGGCACTCAGAGCGTCTACCGGCAAATGGTCGAGCACCTGGATGCGCAGGTCGGACGGCTGCTCGACGCGCTGACCCAGTCCGGCGCAGCGCGCGACACGCTCGTGATATTCACCAGCGACAACGGCGGTGAACGATTCTCGAACACCTGGCCCTTCAGTGGACGCAAGGGTGAATTGCTCGAGGGTGGCGTGCGCGTGCCCACGCTGCTGCGCTGGCCGCGCGCCGTCCGCGCCGGCACGACCAGCGAACAGGTCAACGTCACCATGGACTGGCTACCTACGCTGCTCGCAGCCGCGGGAGCTGCGCCAGATCCCGATGCTCCGTACGACGGCATCAACCTGTTGCCGTTCCTCGCGCCTGGCGCGAAACCCGTCCCGCGCAAACTGTTCTGGCGGTTCAAGTCGAATCATCAGCGCTCGGTGCGCGACGGTGACTTCAAGTTGCTCAAGATCCTGAACAACGTGTTCCTGTTCAACGTAGCGGAGGACCCACTGGAGCGGGCCAACTTGCGCGAGCGTCACCGTGACGTGTTCGAGCGACTCAAGACGGAGTGGGAACAGTGGAACGCCACCATGCTGCCCCAGTCGGAGACACCGGCCGCGACGCCGTCGGGCAGCGACGTGCCCGATCGTTTTGGAACATCGCCGCCGCCGAACTCGGTGGATGATGTCTCGTCGTGGCCCGCTCCCTTGCCCGCGAGGCGCTGACCGGAACGCCTCCCGCGCAAACAGCTAGTCGGCGCTGCCCGGGCTCTTGAGCTTTTCCAACTCAGCCTTGTTCTCTTTCACGAAGCGGATGTTCGCCGGGTTCACGCTTGCCTCGCGCGCAACCTTGGCCGGATCCGCGCCCTGTTCGACCGCGAACTGCGCCATCGACGCCTGGAACAACGCCATGGTGATGACGGCGTACTGACGCGGAGTGAGGCCTGCGGCTTCGATCGCCTTGCGCGCCTCGGGCATTTTCGCGATGCGCGCCGCCATTTCATCCAGCGATTCATTGTCGCTGTCCTCGTCGTCCTCTGAGTCTTCGTTCTCCTCGGCCTTCGGATGCTTCGCAAGGTTCGCATTCGCCGCCGCGTACTTGCGGATGTCCGCCATCGTCAGCGTGTAACGCGAGAGCTCGCGCAGGTCCGCGTCGCCACCGCCCGCGGCTTGCACCTGCGGACCGAACGTCGCGGCCAGCAGCGCAAACATCAGCACGAGAAATCCATTGCGCGCGTATCGATTCTCAAAAGTCATCAGCTTCATCTCCGGGTTCAGATTTTGACGAGCTCGACACGACGGTTCTGCTGCCGCCCTTCAGGCGTGTCGTTCGACGTCGCCGCCTTGCTGGCGCCGAATCCCTTCGCCTGCAGGCGCGACTCATCCACGCCATACGTGCTGATCAGGTACTGCCGCACCGCCGCCGCGCGCTTCTCGCTGAGCGACTGGTTGGACGCCGCCGCGCCCACGTTGTCCGTGTGCCCCTCGATCACGAGCTTGAGATCCGGGTGATCCTTCAACATCGTGCCGATCTCCTTGAGCGTCGGCGTCGACTCCGGGCGGATGCGATCGCTGCCCGTGTCGAACAGGATGCCCTGCGTCGCGACGCGTCCCTGCTGCGCGAGCGCGTCGTAGAGTTTCTTGCCGCCCGCCGCGATGCGCACGTTCGCGATCATGCGCGGCTGCTCGGCGCTCCAGCCGTTCATGTTGACGTAGATCTTGTTGCCGCGGCCGAGCTTGGCGTTCGGCGCGTTGAAGACGCGTTTCTCGTTCGCGTACGCCTTGACGTGCTGCCCGTCCACGGAGATTGCGATGTGCACTATCTGCGATTCGGTCTTGACGCCCGCGCCGAATTCGCCCTGGGCGTCGATCTCGCCGTCGCGCAGGCGACCGAAGTATTCGCCGAAGTCGATGGTGCCGGCGGTTTCACTCTCATTCTTGCCATCGAGCGTGATCGTCATGGCATTGCCATTGCCCGTGAGGTCGAACTCCAGCGTGAAGCGCTCCGGGAGCGTCTCGGGCAGCGGGATCAGGAATTTGCCCTGGGCCGAGCGCAGCCAGCGCCCCTCGTTCCATTCGACGATCTCCATCTGACCGCTGCGGAACTCGAAGCGACGCGGAAAGTCGCCGACCTCGTCCCTCGAGAAGTCGTCGGCGAAGATGATGCGATCGCCCGGCTTGAAGTCATAGTTCGCCCAGGCGCCCTGGCCGGGCTTGATCGACGCCGGTTGAGCGGCGGCGGCCTTGGCGCCCGGAGCAGGGCTGTCGACCGTCGTGACCTGCTTGCCTTCCGCCTTGGCCTTTTCGAAGCACTCCGTGTCGGTTGCCGCGCACTCGACCTTGTCGAGCGCGTCTTCCATGGCTCTGTCGGTCTTGCGATCGACGCGCTGCTCGACTTTCTGCTCGAGCTTGTTCTTGAGCTTCTTCCCGAAGTCGCTGAACTGCGCCTGCGCCGGCGTTAGCGCGCCGAACACTGAAAACAAAAGGAATACGGGCACGAGCGAGCGCGTGCGGAACATGCGAAAACCCCCAAAGCGATGGGCGCCGAGCGGCGCCGAAGGGCGCGCATGAGATCAAAAAGGGTGCCCGGGAAGTAATGGAAATTTTTCACATTTCCTTAAGTTGAATCGCGCACAAATCGTGACAGTTATACGTGGGGTGCTGGTGTAAGCGCGCGAACTCGGGGTCATCAGGAAACCCCTTAGACACGGCCACGTGATCCGCATAACCTTTTCCCACCCGTAACGTCCAAGACCCGTGCTTACCCTCCTCAAATCCTGGGCCGAGCCGGACGCCTTCCACACCGTCCTGAACGAGCGCAGCCCGCGTTGGTACAACGCCTGCCTGCGCATCACGCGGGACGCGGAGCTGGCGGCGGACGCGGTGCAGGACGCGCTGCTCAAGGCCTGGGACCGGCGGCACGAATTCCGCGGCGAAGCGGCGCTCGATAGCTGGATCCATCGCATCGCGATCAATGCGGCCCTCGACCTGCTCCGCAGGCGCAAGCGTCGGGCCGAGGACGAACTGGCCGACGAAGCGTTCGAGGTTTCGCCCTCGGATACCCCTGACCAGGAATACACCGACGAGGCGATGGGCCGCGACCTCTCGGTCGCGTTGCAACGCCTATCTACCAAGGAACGCACCATTTTCCTGCTCAAGCACGTCGAAGGGTGGAAGCTCGACGAGATCGCCGAGGCCCAGCAAACCAACGTCAACAACGTGAAAAGCATCCTGTTCCGCGCGGTCCGCAAGCTGCGCGTCGATCTGCACGTCTGGCGGAGCGAAACATGATCACCGACGACGAACTCCTGCTCTATTACTACCGCGACGGCCTCGAGCCCACCGACCGTGCGCGTATCGCCGCGGCGCTCGCCGCGCAGCCGGAACTCGCGCAGCGTCTGCACAAGCTGGTCGGCCGACTCGACGAGGTCGCGGCCATCCCGGAAGTGAAGGTGCCACTCGAAACACAGCAGCGCTGGAAGGCCGCGCTCGAGCAGGCAGCGGCGCGGCGTCCAACTACCCAGAACCTGCGGCCGCGCCGGCCTTTTACCGATGCGCGTTGGCTCGCCGCGGCGGCGGCCGTGGTGGTGGCGATCGTCTCGGTGTTCTACGTCATCGACTCACCGCCGCGGGCACCGACAATGGCGAACGTGGCGCCGCCGACGGACTCGCCGGCCGCCGGTGCGGCGGACGCCTCCGCCTACGAGCGCGGACTCAAGACGCACCTCGCATCCACGGAGCGCCAGCTCGCTTCGCTCGAGGAAGCAACCCCCGAGGAACGCGCCCGCCTCATCGAAACGATCATCGAGCAGAACCGCCTCTACGCGCTCGCGGCCGAACGGGCTGGCGAGCCGCAGCTCGCGCGGGTCCTGCGCGCCTTTTCGCCCGTGCTCGAGAGCATGCGGCAGGGGGAGGGGAATACCGCGGCGGATGCCGCGCAGCTCTCCTTCGAAATGCGGGTCATGCAGAGTCGCCTGGCCGGCGGCCTGCCCGCGAACACCGTATCCACTTTGTAGTTAGAGGTCACCATCATGTATCTCGCACGATCCCTGTTGCTCGCGCTGCTCCTCACCGGCGCCGCCGTTACGCACGCCGCGCCGGACGCCGCGGGCTCCGAACGACGCACGCCCACCGAGGACGAGCAGCTCTCCCTCGCGGCCCTCGAAGGCCTGATGGCGCAGCCTCCCGAGCGCGCGTTGCCCATTCTCAAGAAAGTCCTGGCCGGCCCGCAGACGCCGCTCGTCAAGCGCCGCGCGTTGTTCGTGCTGGGCCAGATCAACTCGCAGGAAGCGCGCGACATCCTGTTGCAGATGGCCAGGTCGTCCAACACCGAGCTGCGCGGCGAGGCGATCCGCAGCATCGGCATCGGCGGCGACGCGAAGACGCTCGAAGCGCTGCAGGAGATCTACAAGACCGCCGATGCGGGCCTGAAAAAGGACATCCTGCAGGCCTGGCTGATCGCGGGCCGCAAGGAGCAGGTATTCCAGGTCGCCCTCAATGCCAAGACCGAGGATGAAGCCGCCGAGGCGATCCGCTTGTTAGGCGTTATGGGCGCGACGGAAGAGCTGCGCAAACTCGGCGACCGGCAGACGCAACCGCGCGGTCTGCTCGAGGCGTACGCGATTGCGGGTGACCTGGAAGGCCTGCTCAAGATCGTCAACGGCACGGGTGACCGCGGCATGCGTGTCGACGCGGTGCGACGGATCGGAATCATCGGCCGGGACGACGCGCGCCAGGCGCTGCGCGACATCTACGTGAAATCCCCGGACGCGGACATGCGCGAAGCCGCGCTGCAGGGCATGTTGATCTCGCACGACGAAGAGGGCGTGCTTGCGTTGTACCGCGTCGCGAAGACCGCCGACGAAAAGCGCTCTCTGCTGCGCATGCTCACGATGATGGGTGGCGACGCGGCGTTGCAGGCGATCGACGCGCAACTGGAGAAGAAGTGATGAACACGGCACTTTTTCGCGCCGCCGCGGCGGCTTGCGTGACACTGGCGCTTCTTTCGAATGCCCGCGGGGCGGATCTCGAACTACCGCGCGACGGGTGGGCAAGCTGGGAGATCGACGCGGTCGAGGGCGCTCGTGCCTGGTGCTGTTACAAGACCTGGGACGGTAGTGGTGAAGCCTCCTGCGACCTGGATACCAAGAGCGGTGGACACACCGTCCGCGACGACTCGACGACGGACAAGATGCGCGTGTATGCGCGGCTCGCCGGAGGAAAGGTCGAACGACTGCGGACGCTGGCCGCCTCGTGCCCGGTGGTCGCGAAAACGCCTATCCAGACCATCGACACGACGACGGAAGATAGCGCGCGTTGGTTGATCGCGAAGTCGAAGGCGGGCGAGTGGACGAACAGCGACCTGCGCGAAAGCTCGCTGGCCGCGATCGCGATGCATCGCGGCGATCTCGCGCACAACGAACTCGTTGCACGCGCCCGCGGCGGCGGTTCGGTCGACGCGCGCGAGAAGGCGGTGTTCTGGCTGGGCCTCGTGCGCGGCAAAGCGGGTGCGGATGTCGTCACCGACCTCATGTTCAACGACGAGAACGCCCGCCTGCGCCAGCACGCGGCCTTCGCGATCAGTTTGTCGAAGTCGCCCTCGGCCACGGCGAACCTGATCAAGCTCGGCAACACCGACAAAGATGGCGAGGTCCGCGGCCAGGCGTGGTTCTGGCTCGCGAATACCGGCGCTCCCGACGCGGAAGCCGCGATCAGGGCCGCGCTCCGAAAGGACTCCGACGACCGTGTCCGCGAAAAGGCCATCTTCGCGCTCTCGCGTTTGCCGGATAAACGCGGAACCCATGCATTGATAGAGGTCGTCGAGGACAAGTCCTTCACGAACGAACAACGCAGGCGCGCCGTGTTCTGGCTGGCGCAGTCGGACTCGAAAGAGGCGCAGAGCTATCTCGAGAAGGTGTTGGTAGACAAGCGGTAGGGCCCCCCTTCCGGTCTGCCTGGGCGACGCGCCGCTGCAACGGCACGTCGCCTTTTTCATTGGGGCACTCGATTTCCAGGTGGCAGTCCCGCTATCGTCAAAGCGTGCAATACCCCGGCATCCCGGACGTTCGAGACGGCCTGACCCGCGAAGAGCGCGTGGTCCTCCACGTCCTGCAGCAAACACAGAAGGAGCGCGGCGATCGCAACGTTCCCACCGCGATGCTGTGGGGGCGCGTATGCGAACACTTCTGGATCAGCCCGGAGGATCTGTCCGCGATGCTCGCGCGGCTCGGCGCGCGCCGCTGAGTTGCCGAAAGAAGTCCGCCTCACTACCTGCGGGTTTTGCAGCACCCGGGGCAACGCGTGAGGCGGACCGCCGGCATCAGTCGATGCCGTGCACGCGCAGGCTGATCATCTTGTCGATGCTCAGGTCCTTGATGCCGCGCGACCGCATGCGCGAGATGAACTCGGGCGTCACACCGTGCACGCGCATGGCGACCAGCTGATTGGAGCTCGTCTTCTCGTACCCGAGGCGGCGCACCTCGTCGATGAACTCCGGCGACACGCCGTGTACGCGGAACGCGACGAGCATGTCCTCGCTCGTCTCGAGCCCCGCGCTGCGCGTCGCGCGCACGAGCTCCGGCGTCACGCCGTGCACGCGGAACGCGATCAGTTTGTTGGCCTCTTTCGCGGCGAGGCCCTCGGCCCGCAGCGCGTAAATGAACTGCGAGTCGACGCGGAAGATCCGGAACGCGATGAGCTTGTCGGTGTCGAGGCCGATGAGGTTTTCGCGCTTGATCTGCCGCGCGAAGTCGACGGTCACGTCGGTCACGGCCATCGCGAACTGCTTCTCTTCGTCGATCCCGGTGAAGCCGAGCGCCTGCATGTCCTTCGGATACTGCGGGTTCGCGGTGAACGTGAAGAGGCCGGCGCCCTCGGCGTCGTTCAGATAACCCTCGCAGTCGAATTGCCCGGCGTCACGGGTGATGTGGAATGTCACATCGCGTTTGCCCCTGGCGTCGAGATCGATGCCGAGGAACTCGCCCATAGGCCAGTCGGATGAGTGGTTGGAGTGGCCGCGGTGCATGCGGTGGGAGAGTGCGAAGTGGACCATGCCGGGCTGCTCCGAGGAGGACAGCGACCAGTTGCCCTTGAAGGGCGCCGACGCGGTCGCGCGCGGTGACCAGGCCATCGCCAAGACGAAGGCGCACAGAACCCCGGCGGCGAGCGCCGTGAATCTCGCTTTCATGGGAATCTCCTGTCGAGGGGCGCATCGGCCCCGCTAGTTAGAGAACGTCTGCGTTCTTGAGATGGATCAGCTTCTCGAGATCCAGGTTCTTGAATCCATGTGATCGCGCCTTCTCGATGAACTCGGGCGTGATGTCCATGACCTTGGCGTGGATGACTTCTTCGAGATCGGCCTTGAAACCGGCCGACTCGAGCATGCGCCGATACTCGGGCGTCACGTCGTGCACCTTCATGCCGATGATCTGGTCCACGCCGGGATTCTCGCCCTGCGCACGGATGCCCTTCACGTACGCGGCGTCGATACCGTGCACCTTCATCGCGATCACCTCTTCGAGGTCTGCTTCGAGGCCGAGGCCGCGCATCTCCGTCACGAACTCGGGCGACACGTCGTGGATCCGCATCGCGAGGAGTTGCTCGATGTCGGGATTCAGGCCCGATGCTCGGATGCCGCGAACGTATTCGGGCGTGACGTCGTGGATCTTCAGCGAGATCAGCTTGTCGACGTCGAGATCGTCGATGCCGACGCTCTTCATCTGATCGATGAAGGAGGGGCCGCGCGGCTCACCGGGGGTGCGCTGCACGGGCGCCGGGGCCGGGGCAACCTTGGCCTTCGGTACGGGCTGCTGCGCGAGCGCGGGCTGGGCAACCGGCGTCGGCACCGGCACCGGATTCACGGGCTCAGGCGGGTTCACGGGCGACGGCGGATCCGCCTGGGCGACGAGTTGGACGAACAGTGAGTCCGCGGCCGCGGCCAGCGCCGGCCTCGTGACACCCAGCGACACCGCGCCGGCGCCCAGCGCTGCCATCAGCACGAGCGACGCGGTGAAGACGCCGGCATGACGTCCGCCGGTCCGCGGCCGACTCACGCCTAACAACCGCGCGATGCGCGTCGCCACGGGGCCGCCCGTCACGGCCATCGAAAACGCCGGCGCGTCCCGCCAGCCGGTCATCGCGGCGAGTGCGCGGGCGTATCCCACCGACTCGCCACTCGCGGCCACCGCGATGTCGTCGCAGCAATCCTCGCGATCAGCGCGGATGCGGTTGTTGAGCCACCAGACGGCGGGGTGGAAGAAGAACAATGTCTCCGCGATGACCTGAAAGAAGTTCAGGGCGACGTCGAAGCGCTTGATGTGCCCGAGCTCGTGCGCGATGACGGCTTCGAGCTGCGCCTCGCTCAGGCCCGTCAGCGCGCGCACCGGCAGCAATACGATGGGCCGGACGAAGCCGATGACGGCGGGCGCAGTGACCTGGCGGCACTGGCAGTAACGCACGATCCGCGTGATGCCGACCTTCCGCTGGAGCGCGCGGAATTTCTCGACCAGCGCATCCGGCAGCGGCACGAGATTGCGGCGGCGCAGGTGCTCGAGCAGCAGGAGGCCGATCGCGACGCGCAATGCGAGCACGCACACGCCGACGAGCCAGATGCGGGCGACCCATAGATAGGCCGCTTCGGAGTCGGTTGCGGCGGAGGAAACCGCGGGCAGCAATGCGGTGGCCTCACCGCGCGGTTCGAGGGCGGATGCGAGGGCCGCGATCGGCGCCTCCTGCGAGCCGAGTAGTTCGGCGGCGCCCGGCGCGCCATTCAAGAGCGCGAACGTCACGCCGAACGACACCAGCATCAGGACCAGCGCGCCGATGCCGACGAGATAACGCGCCGACGGAGTACGGAACACGTACATCAGCGCCCCGGCGAGGGCGGCGATCGCCGCGCCCTGCCACAGGAAATGCAACAGCGACCACGCGAGGGTCTGCATGAATCCGGTTGAGTCGATCATGAAAGTTTCCTCTCGTATTCATCGAGCATGCGGCGGATTTCGTCGATCTCTTTCTTCGAGCTGCGGCGGCCCGACAGCGCGTGCTGCATGAGCTGGCTGGTGGAACCGCGGAACACGCGTTGCAGGACATCGGCGGCGAACTGCTGCTTGGTCTTCTCCGCGGGCAGCGCCGCGGTGTAGACGTGCGCGCGCTGATCTTCCGAGCGCTGCACGAGACCCTTGGTGGTCATGATCTGCAGTAGCTTGAGCGCACTCGTGTAGCCGACTCCCTTTTCCTGCGACAGGACCTCGTGGATCTCACGCACCGTGGAGGGGCCGCGCGACCAGAGGATCTGGAGGATCTCCAGCTCGGACGGAGTGGGGTTGATTCTCGGTTCCTGCTTCATGGGACACACGCTACTACGAAGCGCTTCGTAGTGTCAACGAAGAGTTTCGTACTTGGGACGTCGGACGGCTCCCGCGCCGTCATGGGCGTCGTCCCATGCCCGCCGTGCCCGTATCCAATGGAAGGGGTGTACGGGCGCGAGTACCGTGAACGCCATGAAAATCAGCTCACTATTCAAGATCGCGCTCGGCGCCGTGCTGGCCACGCTCATCGTGAGGTACGCGGGCCGCGCGGGTTACGTGCAAACCATCCTCGACGACCGGTTCGATTCGGATATCGCGCCAGGCGCGCCGTTCTAGTCGCGGATCGTCGCGAGGCTCTCGAAGCCCGCGACTTCGAGCTTGATGCGCGCGAGATGGCCGCGCTCTATCTTTGAGTTAGTCTTTACCGGATCGGTGCCTGGCACCGGAATCCGGAAGAACACCGTATCCCGGGATTTCCGTGCCAGGCACCGTCGCTTCTACGGAGATCCACCATGGCACGCGCGCGTCGACGTCACACCGAGTTCCACAGCACCAATCGGGTAGGTTGGCTGCGCGCCGCCGTCCTCGGTGCGAATGACGGCATCGTCTCGACCAGCGCGTTGATCGTCGGTGTGGCTGCCGCCGGCACCGACAAGCAAACCATCCTGATCAGCGGCGTCGCGGGCCTCGTGGCAGGCGCGATGTCGATGGCCGCGGGCGAATACGTCTCGGTGCATTCGCAGGTCGATGCGACCAACGCGGATCTCAGCAAGGAAAGGCAGGAGCTCGTGGAGGATCCGGGCGCCGAGCTGCGCGAGCTCACGACCATCTACGTGAAGCGCGGACTGAAACACGATCTGGCGAAAGAGGTCGCCGAGCAGCTCACGGCGCACGATGCGCTCGCCGCGCACGCGCGCGACGAGCTCGGCATCACGGAGGAAACCGCGCCGCGGCCCGTCCAGGCAGCGCTTTCCTCGGCATTAAGCTTCACGATCGGTGCGGCCGTGCCGCTCCTGGTCGTCGCGTTGACGCCGGTCGCGACACTCATTCCGGTAGTTAGTACCGCGACACTCCTGCTGCTCGCCGGGTCGGGCGCCCTCGCGGCGTACGCCGGTGGCGCGAACATCCCGAAGGGTGCGACGCGCGTGTTGTTCTGGGGTGTGCTTGCGCTCGCCGTGACTTTCGGCGTCGGCAAGCTCTTCGGCGTGGCCGTCAACTGAATGGGGTCAGACCCCGTTTCAGAGCGGGGCCAGTAGCGCCTGCCAGACATCTATCCGCTTCGCGCGGAACGCCGCGGCGCTGGCGCTCAGGTAGTAGTTCCACATCCTCCGGAAACGCTCGTCGCGCCCATTGATGCGCGCCCAGTACGCCTCGAAGTTCGCACGCCACGCGAGCAGCGTACGGTCGTAATGCGACCCGATCGACTGCCAGCCGACGACGGTGAACAACCCGTCGATGGCGTCGACGATCTGCTGCTGCGACGGCAGCATCGAGTTCGGAAAGATGTACCTGTGGATCCACGGATCCGTGTGGTTCGTCGAGCGGTGCCCGCCAATCGTGTGCAGCAGGAACCGGCCGCCATCCTTCAGGCAGCGCCTGACCACTTCCATGTAACCGCGGTAGTTGCGCACACCCACGTGTTCGAACATGCCGATCGACCAGATGTTGTCGAACGGCTCCTTTGCCGCCCGCTCGGGCAGCTCACGGTAATCCTGCAGGCGGATCGTGACAGGCAACCCTTCACAGCTCCGTCGCGCGTACTCGGCCTGCTCGCGCGCGATGGTGACTCCGACGCCGGTGACGCCGTACGCCTCGGCGGCATACTTCAGCGCGCCGCCCCAGCCGCACCCGACGTCGAGCACGCGCTGTCCGGGTTCGAGGCCTAACTTCCGAAACACGAGCTCGAGTTTATTGATCTGCGCCTCGGCGAGCGTGTCCGCCTCTTCCCAATACCCGCAGCTGTAGATCATCCGCTCGTCGAGCATTCCTTCGTAGAGCTCGTTGCCAAGATCGTAGTGCCGCTTGCCGACTTCGAACGCGCGCGCCTTGCGTTGCAGGTTGAACAACGCCGCGTGCAGCCACGCGAGCACGTCACGCCACGTTCCGACCTTCTCGCGTGCGCCACCCTTGAGCAGCCGATAGATGAACCCATCGAGGTCGCGCGTGTTCCACCAGCCTTCCATGTAGGACTCGCCCAGCCCGAGCGAACCGTCCGCGAGGATCCGCGAATAGAAGTCTTCGTTCAGGACCTGGATATCCCAGGGATTGGATCCGCCTGGCTGGATGCCGCAGTCGGCAAAAAGATGCGCAACACGGCCCCGGAGTCTGCTGGGTTGCGACTCCAGTGGCACCAGGTCGGCCGACGCCGTGCGCTTCATGAATCCTATCTATCACAAACCCGGCGGGGGATTCACGTGCTGATGGCGTCGGAGAATTCCGGCTCGGGAAATATTGCAGCGCGAGTGCGGCACTGCGCGAAGGCTGAGCCCGCGAACGCCTGTCTTCCAGGTTGTGAGGTGTCGATCAGGCGGGAACAGCGGTAGTCAGTGACGCGACCTATGGAAGTGGGGCGGCCATCGCCGCCCCTTCCTTCCAGAGCTTCAGTGCCTGATCTTGTAATAGTCGTCCGCGCGCGAGGCGTACGAGCCCGCGCCGTCGTTGCGAGTGAGCATTTCGAGCGAATCGGCCGGGGCCGCCTCGAGTTGTTCCTTCGAGAAGGGCACGACGTAGCTGCCTTCCGACTCGTTGTAGTCGAGCGCGCCCCAGGGTACGGGATGATACTTTTCCTTCATGCCGAGGAACCCGCCGAACCCGATGACCGCGAACAGGATCTTGTTCGACGTCTTCTCGAGCACGATGTCCTCGACCTGACCAATCCTCTCGCCCGCGGTGTTCTTCACCACGGTGCCGATGACTTTCTTCGCGCGGATCGCTTCCGTATGACCAGTTGCGGTGGGCATTTCCTTCCTCCGTATGTCTCGCAGTACCAGGCCGCACGATACGAGCAGCACCCGCATACGCCCCATCGGATGATGTCGCGGTCCCCTGTAAGTGGATCGGGAACGGCCATTCGCAGCGCATGGCGGCGCGCAGAATGCGAGATCGTCATTTGCCGAGGAGCAACGACATGCCGAAATGCGAAGTTTGTGGCAACGATTACGACAAGGCCTTCACGGTGACCCGCGGCTCGGAGTCACACGTCTTCGACAGCTTCGAATGCGCGATCCACGCAATGGCCCCGGTGTGCAGCCATTGCGACTGCCGCATCGTGGGCCACGGGATGGAGGCGGGCGGCAAGTACTACTGCTGCGCCCACTGCGCCAGCCACTCGGGCGTGACGCAGATGCGCGATCGCGCGGACTCGCGTCAGAACGCCTGACGCCGGCCCTGACTACCTGAGGTTCGCCAGCATCGCCTGGAACCGCGGATCGTCGCGCAGCGTGTCGTAGTCGGAATCGCTCTCTATCCAGTCGCGCTTGCCCCAGCCGAGTCCGAACGCGGTGCCGAGCAGGTCGATCGCGCGATCCTTCATGCCGCAGTGCGCGAACAGCAGGGCGCCGTTGATCAGTGAGCTCATGTCCTGCGGATTGATTTCGAGCGCGCGCTCGGCCCACTCGATCGCGCGCTCGACCTGCCCGTCGTGATAGAGCGCGCCCGAACCCAGCGACAACGTGCGCGTATCGCGCGGGTTCAGCGCGAGCAGCCGCTCGGCGCGGCCGATGCTCTCGCGGTTGATCGCGCGCGACTCCTCCGACCGCCCCACCATGCGCAGCGACTGCGCCTGGAGATAGACGCTCTGGAAGTCGTCGGGCCGCAGCGCCGCGGCTCTTCCGAACAGCTCCGCCGAGCGCAGTATCTGCCCGCGCGCGAAACACGAGCGCGCGAACAGATAGTACGTGTCGAAGAGCTGCGGATTGATGCGCGCCGCGGCCTCGAAGTGTTCCTCGGCCTCGTCGTAGCGGCTGTGCAGCGACATCGCGAAGCCACGCGCCACGTGCGCGTCCGCGAGCTGCGGCGCGAGCTGCATCGCGATGCGGCTCGCGCGGTCCGCTTCGGCCGCGTCCTGGTCCGCGGAGCCGAACCACTCGTACAACTGCGCGTGCGCGGTCGCGAGGCCGGCCCAGGCAGGCGCGTACTCCGCGTCGATCTCGATCGCGCAGTGGAACATCTCGCGGCTGTGATCGAGCGCCGCGCGCGTCATGCGATGCAGGCTCTGACGGCCGCGCAGGAAGTACTCGTATGTGTCCGTCGCCGTCTGCGTGCGGCGCACCGCGCGTTTCTCGCGCTGGGTCAGCGCGCTGCCGCGCACCGTCGCGGCCACGGTCGCCGCGATTTCATCCTGCATCGCGAACACGTCGCCGAGCTCACGCTCGAAACGCTCCGACCACTTGTGATATCCGGTGGTCGTGTCGACGAGCTGCACCGTGATGCGCAGCTTGTCGCCGGCCTTGCGCACGCTGCCTTCGAGCAGGGTATCCACGCCGAGCAGGCGGCCGGCCTCCTTTACGTCGAGCCCGGAGCCGCGGAACTGGAATGACGAGCTGCGCGCCGCGACCTGCAGTCCCTCCACGTGGGTCAGCGCGTCGATGAGCTCTTCCGCGAGTCCCTCGCATAGATAGTCCTGGTCGCGGCCGGGGCTCATGTCCGCGAACGGCAGGACCGCGATCGTGCGTACGGCCGCGCGGTCGGACACGGTCTCCACAGCCGGCGTGGTCCGGGCAGCCTCCGGCGACGGCCTCACTACCTCCGCGAGAAACCGATACCCGCGCCGATGCCGGGTCTCGATGAACATGGGCTTGCGCGCATCGTCCCCCAGCGCCTTGCGCAACTCCTGGATGCAGGTCACGAGCGCGTCGTCGCTGACGACGGTGCCGCGCCACACCTGCTCGAACAACGCCTGCTTCGACACGGGCTGGCCCGCGCGCTCGAGCAGCGCGCCGAGCACGGCGGCGGCCTTGAGCGTGAGCTTCACTTCGCGATGCGCGGCCCACAGTCGCGAGGAGTCAGGCTCGAAGCGAAAGGGGCCGAAGGTGATGGGTCCGTTCATATCCCGGCGAAATCCCGGAACTACCCCGGGACTCGAACAATGCCCATTCCTTACGCTTTTCGCATCTGGAAATCGGGGGATCCCATGAAACGAGCTGCTATCTTCATCTATGGCGTCGCCTGTTACGCCGTGTCGCTGGCTACCTTCCTGTATGCCATCGGGTTCATCGGCAACTTCGGAGTGCCGAAGTCCATGGATTCTCCGCGCGAGGTCGCGCTCGGCACGGCGTTGCTCGTCAACCTCGGGCTGCTCGCGCTGTTCGCCGTGCAGCACAGCGTCATGGCGCGGCCGGGCTTCAAGCGCTGGTGGACCCGGTTCGTACCTTGGTCCGCCGAGCGCAGCACCTACGTGCTGTTCTCGAGCCTCCTGTTGCTCGCGGTCTTCTGGTACTGGCAGCCCATGGGCGGAGTGATCTGGGACATCGAAGCCCCGGCCGGGCGGATCGCGATGTACGCCGCGTACGCGGCGGGCTGGGCCCTGCTGTTCTACACGACGTTCCTCATCAACCACTTCGACTTGCTCGGCCTGAGGCAGGTGTGGCTCCAGCTCGTCGGCCGGCCGTATACGCCCGTGCCGTTCCGCACGCCGTGGCTGTACACGAAGATGCGGCATCCACTGTACGTGGGCTGGCTCATGATCTTCTGGGCGACGCCGACCATGACGGTCGCGCACCTGGTGTTCGCGTTGATGACGACGGCGTACATCCTCGTGGCGATCCCGCTCGAAGAACGCGACCTCGTCGCCGCCCATCCCGAATACGCCGACTATCGCCGCCGCGTGCCGATGCTGCTGCCGTTCGGGAAGCGGCGGGCGGCGACCGACACCGCCACGAGGAGCGTGTGATGGACATCGGAACGGCGCGCGTCGATCTCTTCTACAACACGTACGCGAATTTCGCGGACCGGGTGCACACCGCGATCCGGCAGGAGACGTACGGTGAGGACATCGGCCAGAACAGCTGGGTGACGGCCGACGAATACGAGCGTTACATCGAGGCCCTCAAGCTCGATGCCGGCTCGCGCGTGCTCGAAGTAGCTAGTGGCTCGGGCGGGCCGGCGCTGCATCTGGCGCGCAGGACCGGCTGCAGCGTGACCGGCATCGACGCGAACTTCAACGGTGTCGCCGCCGCGATGAAGGCCGCGTCGCGCGCGGGGCTCACCGCGCGCGTGTC
>JAEZCR010000293.1 GCA_023433465.1 Pseudomonadota bacterium
GCGATGGCCTGCGCCGCGCCACCCACCGCGTTCAGCGCGCCGAACGCGTTGCCGATGCCGCGCTGCGTGCCGGTACGGCCCGAGATCAGCGGCAGGCGGCTGTGGTAGTTCAGGAAGTACAGGCCGAACTCGGTGCCGTTGTTGAAGCCTTGCGCGTAGTACTTGAGGCTCAGGCCGAACTGCCCGTCGTCATCGGGTTCGATCGTGTCCAGCCGGTTCACGGTCTGGAAGTTCTCGATGTACGGTCCGCCGAGCGGCCGGAAGTCCACGCCCATGTCCGAGAACGAACCGAAGCCCAGCACGACCTTGCTGCCGCCCGTGGCCGCGAAGTCGTTGTTGCTGAAATAGGAGCCGGAAGGTTCCGGAACCGTCGAATTCCAGTCCGTGATGTAGATAGCCTGCGCGGAGAACGCATCGGTGAACTGCACGCTGAAATTCACCATCTCCTGCGGCAGGAACGCTTCCTTGAGCTCCGCGCCCGGAACGCGCAGCGCCGAAACGTCGAAATGGTTGATGACGTTGATGCCCTGCTGGATGAACGTGCTCTCGCCCCAGCTCACCGCCTGCCGGCCGAGGCGCAGTTCGGCCGGCATGCTGCCGAGATCGAACTTCGCGTAGACGAAGGCATCGAGAAGTCGCGTGTAGCTTTCGACCAGGTTTTCCGACCGGTCGGACAGCGGCGTGCGCTGAGTGTCGCCGGCGGCATCGTCGTAGAGCGCCGAGGCGCGCACGAAGGCGCCGAAGTTGCGGTAGTCGAGCGACAGCTCGGTCAGCACCTTGAGCGCGCGGCTGTACATGTCGGTGCCGTAGTTGAGATTGCCGTCGTCGATGTTGGGCGACCGGCCGCATCCGCCATTCGCGATCGCGATGAGCCGGCAGTCGCGCTCTTCGATGCGCCAGGCCTGGCCGTAGGTAAAAGTGGTGTCCCAGCTGCCGCTGAAGGTGCCTTCATCGTTCTGGAAATCCCACGCGTACGTGGCGGGCGACGCCAGTGCCAGCGTCGCGACGATCGGAAGCGAACGTACGACGTATCGCCGGATCAGATCGTTTCTCATTCACTTTCCCCTGAGGACCGCGGAAGCGCTGCGAGTCGCGAGGTAAAGGCAGCCATACCGGTGGCCGTGATCATCTTAATGTTGCCGCGCCACTGCTCCCCTCGCGGACGCGCGGCACGGACTTGTTGCGGGCCAGTATAGCAGCGGCCTCCCTGCCCAAAGCTAGGGCGCCTAGTTGGACGGGGTTCGTCCTAGACCTGCGTGACCTGCAGGATGCTGTGCCGGATCTGTTCCGACAGGACGAGCTGGGCGTCGGCCGCGACGCGTACCAGGACTTCGTCGAATTCGAGGCTGCCGCCCTCGCCCGTCCGGATGACGCGCCGTTCGCGCAGCAGGTCGATGAAGTTCTGGAACAGCGCCTTGTCGAAGAATTCCGGCGAATTGAAGCCGTAGAGAATGTTGATGTGCTGGGCGGCGAGCTGGCATTGCTGCTCGAGCGCCTTCTGGTTGATCACGCCGCTGCCGGCGCGCAGCAGCAGCGAGATGGCGAGGTAATAACGCTCGATGGTCTGGATCGTCGCCTGGGCGAGCATCGAAAGCTGCTGCGCGGCCGGGGACCCGGGCGACGGACGATGCCAGACGGTCTTGTCCTCGTTGGGATGCAGCACGCCGAGCTCGCCGAGCGCAGCAAGAACCCCGTCGACGACGCGCGCGAGCTCCTCCTCGCCCCAGCGCAGGAAAAGCTCGGAGGCCACGTAAGGGTAGATTCGCCACGCGAGCCGCTGGATGTCCTCGGTGCGCAGCATGGCGTTGCCGATGAACGCACAGGCCACGAGCGACGGCAGCGCGAACAGGTGCAGTACGTTGTTGCGGTAGTAGGCGATGAGCTGCGCGCTCTCCTCACTCATCTTGATGATGTCGCCCAGTTTCTGCGGCATGCGCGAGACGATCTTGAGCGAGACGCCGTATTCCACGATCTCGGCTGACGTCGCGGTTGTGACCGTGACGCGCGGACCGTAGGGCCAGCCGTTCAGCAGTTTCAGGTACAGGTCGAGCTGGCGCAGCAGCACGCTCTCCGGCAGCGCGCCGCGCGGGCTCGCGAACAGCGCGGTGGCCAGCAGGTTGATGGGGGTGACGGCCGCGGCCGCATTGATGCCCCGCATGATCTTCGAGGCCAGCTCGCCGACCACGGCGTTGATCGCGGGCAGGCGCGTGTCGTCGTCGAAGCGCTGCTGTCGCCAGGTCGGCAGACGCTCGTTCAGCAGGTCATCGAGCCGGATGGGTTCTCCGACGTTCACGTGGACGGTGCCGAACCGTTCGCGCAGCACGCGCACGGACATGAGCAGGTCCCACCAGCTTTCCTTCTTCTTGGCCGCGCCGGACAGCTCCGAGATGTACGTGTTCGCCTCGACGATGCGCTCGTACCCGAAGTACACCGGCAGGAACACGACGGGGCGCACCGGGTCTCGCAGGAAGCTGCGCACGGTCATCGACAACATGCCGGTCTTGGGCTGCAGCAGCCGGCCCGTGCGCGAGCGGCCGCCTTCGATGAAGTATTCGATCGAATGTCCGCGCGCCATGATGGCCGCGAGGTATTTCATGAACACCACGGTGTAGAGCGCGTTGCCGGCGAAGCTGCGCCGGATGAAGAACGCGCCGCCCTTGCGCAGCAGCCGGCCGATGACCGGGATGTTGAGATTGATGCCCGCCGCGATGTGCGGGATCGCGTAGCCCTGGTGGTAGATCACGTAGGACAGCAGCAGGTAGTCCATGTGACTGCGGTGGCAGGGCACGTAGACCACCTCGTTGCCCTCCGAGACCTGCTTGAGCGTCTCGGCGTGGTTGAACTTCACGCCGTCGTAGACGCGGTTCCAGACCCGGCCGAGCAGCTTCTCGGCGATCTGCACGAACGCGTGCGAGTAGTTAGCCGCGATCTCGAAGGCGTACTTGCGCGCCTGCAGCAGGCCCGGACGATAACGGTCGTGTTTCTCGCGCGCCTCGGCCGCGACCACGGCGCGCACCGCGCGCGCCCTGAGCACCTGCGCGACGATCGTGCGCCGGTGCGAGAGATCCGGGCCGATGCGCGTGGCGCGCTGGCGGCGCAGGATGTTGCGCAGCTGGCGGGTCACCCGGCGCGCCTGGTCGGCGGCGGGACCGGAGTCGAGCAGCGAACGCAGGCTGATGGGCTCGCCCATGTCGACCATCACGCTGCGGCCGTTGATCAGCACGGATATGAACTTGCGCGCGCGTGTCGTGAGCGCCCAGTTCTCGGCGAACAGCAGCCGCAGCCAGGAGCCTTCCTTCTGCGGCGCGCGGCCCCAGTAGACCGCGGTCGGCACGAGCAACACGTCGCGCAACGAATCCTCGCGCAGCTCTTCGATCATCGCCAGCAGGTGCGGCGGGGGGCGGCGCGAGATCCGCGCGTCCCAGAAGCCGCGCCGGATGCCCACGTCGAAGTACGTGCGGCGCTGCTCGACGGGAAGTTTGCCCGAGCGCTTCTCCGGATACGGCAGGCCCTTCTTCTGCGCGACGTTGCACAACACGGCCAGGTCCGAGACCGAATCGCGGTCGAGGACGTAACACACGGGCGTGGTCGGCGACGTGAGGGACGCGGGCGCGTCGGCGGGTTGCACGGCCGCCCGGACCCAGAGCCTGAAGAATCTGCGTAGCAACCAGCCCATTCACCGGCCGTATGATGTTAGCGATGCGCGAGTGTATCCGACTCGCGCGGGAGGCCAATTCATGACCACCGGCGCTACTGGTAAATCGCTCGAGGGACGAAGGATCGTCCTCACGGGAGCCTCGGAGGGCATCGGCCGCGCGCGCGCGCTCGATCTCGCCGGGCGCGGCGCACGGCTCGCT
>JAEZCR010000008.1 GCA_023433465.1 Pseudomonadota bacterium
CGATTTCCCATATCCATATTTTCCCGCATCGGTCCAAGCGCATCCTTTCGCTCCCCCCAAACCACGACCCAGTTCCTAATTCCGCAACATCCCCAGATATTGTCGCTCCAGAAACGCGCGCTCCTGCTCGTTTCCACACAACTCGATCGCCCCCCGATACGCCTCCGCGGCTTCCGCATTCCGCCCCATCCTCCGCAGCATATCCGCGCGCACCGAGCGAAAAAGGTGGTACCGCGAAAGCTGCAGCCCTTCGAGCAGTCGCAGCCCCGCGACGGGTCCGTCCGTTTCCGCCACGGCGACAGCGCGATTCAACGCGACCACGTCGCTGGGCACCAACGAGTACAACTGGTCGTACAACGCGACGATCTGCGCCCAGTCCGTATCCGCGGCCGTGCGCGCATCGCTGT
This sequence comes from Pseudomonadota bacterium, assembly GCA_023433465.1. Lineage (GTDB taxonomy): Bacteria > Pseudomonadota > Gammaproteobacteria > Steroidobacterales > Steroidobacteraceae > CADEED01. The sequence goes on from JAEZCR010000008.1 coordinate 408, forward strand.
GTACCGCGTTGATCGCAGCCTGCAGCTGGTACGGACCGGGCTCGTTGCGCCGCAGGCATTCGCGCAGCAGCGCCTGACCTTCCTCGATTCGCGTGCGATCCCACATACCGCGATCCTGCGCCGGGAGCTGCACGAATGCGCCGTCGTCGTCGGTGCGCGCGGCGCGGCGCGCGTCGGTCAGCAGCATCAGCGCGAGCAATCCCTTCGCTTCCGGCTCCGAGGGCAGCAATTCCACCAGCAGCCGCCCGAGCCGGATCGCCTCGTCGCACAATTCATCGCGCACGAGTTCCGCGCCGCCACTCGCGCTGTAGCCCTCGTTGAACACCAGGTACACGACGCCGAGCACGCTCGCGAGTCGCGCGGGAAGTTCGTCCGCCCCGGGAATTCGATATGGAATCCCGGCCGCGCGGATCTTTGCCTTGGCGCGCGAAATGCGCTGCGCCAGCGTCGGCTCCGGCACGAGAAAGGCATGCGCGATTTCAGCCGTGGTGAGTCCGCCCATCAGCCGCAGTGTCAGCGCGAGCTGCGCCTCCGTCGCGAGCGCGGGATGACAACACGTGAAGATCAGCCGCAGGCGATCGTCGTTCACATCGTGCTCCGCGGGCTCTTCGCGCTCGAGTAGTTGCATGGCGGCTTCCTGCCGCGCATCGCGCGACGCTTCGCGCCGCAGCCGGTCGATCGCGCGATTACGCGCCGTCGTGATGATCCAGCCCGCGGGCGCGGGCGGCACACCTTCCGCGGGCCAGCGATGCAAGGCGATCTCGAACGCATCCTGCACGGCCTCTTCGGCGAGCGAGATGTCGCCGAGCTTGCGCGTGAGTACGGCCACGGCACGGCCGTACTCCGCGCGAAAGATCCGTTCGATCTCGCCGCTCAACGTGGGTCAGTGTTCGAAGAAGGGACGCACTTCGACGGGCGTGGTCGTCGCGCGCGCCAGTTTGCGCGCCCAGCCGAGCGCGGCGTCGAGATCGGGGGCGCGCAGTATCGTGATGCCGCCGATCTGTTCCTTGCTCTCGATGAACGGGCCGTCGGTGGTCACGATGTCGCCGCCCTGGTGGCGCAGGACGGTGGCCGTGTTGGCCGGATACAGGCCTCCGCCGAACACCCAGGCGCCGGCCGCCTGCATTTCCGTGTGCAGCGCCGTCACGTCCGCCATGATTTTCTGCAGCTTCTCGGGTTCGGGCTGCGTGGAGCCGGCGGGGTAACAGATGGTGAGCAGGTATTGCTTCATGACGATTCCTCGAGCGGCGACATGCCGGGTTCATCGCCTATACGAAGGGCGAGAGTGAGTTTCGACAGGGATGTATGCAAGCGGCCGGCCGCCTGCCCGGGATCGTTCAGGCGGCGTCGTGCTGTGAGGAGTCGTCGGCTTCGCGCGCGGCGTTCTCGTAGTTCTGCGCGAAGACTTCGAGGAAGATGTGCGGCAGCGTGCCAGGCGGCATTTCGCACAGGGAACGATAGAACTCGCCGTACAGCTCCCAGTTGCCCATGGTCTTGCGGCGCGCGCTGCGCTCGAAGCGGGTGGCGAGATCGCGCGGGTCGAGCCGGCCCACGAAATCCACGAAGGCCGCGCGCATCGCGTCGATCAGCGCGGCGTCGTGGCGCCGCGAGCCCGAGAACGATTCGCGCATCCACTGAACCGCATCGAAGCGCCGGCTGTCATGCGCCTTGAGCAGTTCCTGGATGAGCTCCTCGATGCTGTGACGATCGAGCGAGGGCAGAAGATCGCTCGCGTCCTTTTCGTACGTCACGCGCAACTCGTTGCGTTGCGCCTGCTGCGTGCGGTTGCTTTCCTTGAGCCCGGACAGGCTCTCGCGCAGGAGCTGGCCGGCCAGGTGCAGCATGCGGGAATGCGCATCGGCGGGCAGCGATTCGGCGCTGATCCCGGCGCCACGGCAGAACGCCATCAGTCCCGGCGCGATGTCGGGAGCGCTCGTGCTGATCGGCAGGGTCGGGGGTGTCGGGAGCGGAGGCAGCGGAGCCGGCGCCGGCTGTTGCACCGCCTTCTGCTGCTTCTCCGCCGCGCGCGCGAGTCTTGCGATGCGGCGGGCGACCGCGTCGGATGTGACGTCGAGCTCGGGCGCGGTCGCCGGTTCCTTCGGCAGATCCTGCGTCTGGTGAAGCGCGCGCGTGCGCGCCGACACCGCCTGGCCGAAGGCGTTCACCGGCTTGAGCTTGTCGTTCGACGTGTCCTGGCTCGCCTCGAGCAGATTCTCGAGTTGCAGCGACGCGCCGAGGTCACCGAGCGCGGGCGGGCGACGACGACTGCTGGTCGATCCGGTGCCGGGCCTTGCATAGAGCGCGCTGTCGTCCAGGCTGAAATCCGTGGCTGAATCGATCTGAACCTGAACGTGGTATTCGCCGATGCGCAGGATGTCGCCTGACTTGAGCTCGTAAGGATTCTGGCTGCCGAGCGGGCGCTCGCCGTCGTTGACGAACGTGCCGTTGCTGCTCGTGTCCTGCAGCAGGTATCTACCCTTGTGGAAGAGGATGCGCGCGTGACGGCCGGAGACGTAGCGCATTTCGTCAGGCAACACCCAGTCGTTCTCGGAGGAGCGTCCGATGCTTCCGCCCGATACCCCAAGTACGAATGTGCTTCGTTCGCCCAAACGATGGCGATGTTCGCTGATGACGCGCAGCCTGAGCGCCATGTAATACCCTCTGGGCCCTAGCTTCCCGCTGCCCATGCGTGTATGAAGAGGCAGGTTAACGTCCCCTTAGTCGGCCAGATGGCATCCAGTCACATTTTCAAGATTATGTTCGTGAACCAGGGCAAGGTTTACGAGGTTTATGCCCGTAAGGTGAGCCAGGGTCGGTTGTTCGGGTTCATCGAAGTCGAAGAGCTGGTGTTCGGCGAGCGCTCGACGGTCGTGCTCGATCCGGGCGAGGAACGCATCAAGTCCGAGTTCACCGGCGTCAAGTGCACGATGATCCCGATGCACTCGATCCTGCGCATCGACGAAGTGAAGAAGCAGGGCACCGCCAAGATCAGCGCGCTCGAGGGCGGCAATATCACTCAGTTCCCGATGTCGATGTTCACACCCGCCGGCAACGATTCGGGCCCCAAGAAATAGGGGACAGATCTATTTATCGACGATTTCGCGCCCCAACATCGCGCGCGATATCGTCACTAAATAAATCTGTCCCCTTTCTGTACAATTCGCGCCCTCCAATGATCGAGCTCCCAGGCGCCCCCGCAGTTTCCGATTTCCGCATTGCCAAACTGCGTCCCGCGCTCGAGGCCATTCAGCCCGGGCTCGGCGCCATCAGCGCCCGGTACGTTCATTTCGTCGATCTGGCGCGTGAGCTCGATGAGCGGGAACGCGCGCTGATCGAGCGGCTGCTGACCTACGGTCCGCGCGAGAACGGCGTGCCGGCGCCGGTCGCCGGCGCCTCCGAAATCGTCATCGTGCCGCGCTTCGGCACGATTTCGCCCTGGTCGAGCAAAGCCACCGACATCGCGCATGTCTGTGGGCTCGACGCCGTCGCGCGCATCGAGCGCGGCATCGCCTGGAGGATCGCGAGCGCGCAGCCGCTGTCGCGCGCGGCCCTCGAGAAACTCGCCGCGCCGCTGTTCGATCGCATGACCGAGACGGCACTGCTCGATCGCTCCGAGGCCACACGCCTGTTCACGCACGAGGCGACGCGTCCCCTGAGGACCGTCTCGCTGGCCGAGGGCCGCGCGGCGCTCGTGAAGGCGAACATCGAGCTCGGGCTCGCGCTTTCGGACGACGAGATCGACTATCTGGTGAAGAACTTCGCGGCGCTGAAGCGCGACCCGACCGACGTCGAGCTCATGATGTTCGCGCAGGCGAACTCCGAGCATTGCCGTCACAAGATCTTCAACGCCGACTGGATAGTCGACGGCAAGGAGCAGCCGAAGTCGCTGTTCGCGATGATCCGCAACACACACGCCAAGAATCCGGAGGGCGTGCTCTCCGCGTATCGCGACAACGCGGCGGTCATCGAAGGTCCGCTCGGCAAGCGTTATTTCCCGAATCCCGAGAACGATATCTACGGCGCGGTGGATGAGCCCATCGATATCCTGATGAAGGTGGAGACTCACAACCACCCGACGGCGATCTCGCCGTTTCCTGGCGCGGCCACGGGTTCGGGTGGCGAGATCCGCGACGAGGGCGCGACGGGACGCGGCGCGAAACCGAAGGCTGGTCTCACCGGCTTCTCCGTGTCGCACTTGCGCATTCCGGGCTTCGAGCAGCCGTGGGAGAAGAGGAACATCGGCAAGCCCGATCGCATCGTCTCGGCGCTCGACATCATGATCGAGGGGCCGCTCGGCGGCGCCGCGTTCAACAACGAATTCGGCAGGCCGAACATCGCGGGGTACTTCCGCACGTTCGAGCAGGCGGCGGAAGGCGATGCGCCCAATCGCGTGCGCGGCTATCACAAGCCCATCATGATTGCCGGCGGTCTCGGCAACGTTCGGCGCAAACACGTCGAGAAGAGCGAGATCCCGGTCGGCGCGAAGATCGTCGTGCTCGGTGGCCCCGCGATGCTGATCGGCCTCGGCGGCGGCGCGGCCTCGTCGATGGGTAGCGGTAGTTCGAGTGCGGACCTCGACTTCGCGTCCGTGCAGCGAGGCAATCCCGAGATCCAGCGCCGCGCGCAGGAAGTCATCGACCGCTGCAGCGCGCGCTGGAACCAGAATCCGATCCTGCTGATCCACGACGTCGGCGCGGGTGGTTTGTCGAACGCGGTGCCCGAAGCGGTGGCGCACACGGAAGGACGTGGCGCGGTCATCGACCTCGGCGCGATTCCGAACGACGAGCCCGGCATGTCGCCGATGGAACTGTGGTGCAACGAGTCGCAGGAGCGTTACGTGCTCGTGATCGACGCGGCTCGCCTCGGTGAGTTCGAGTCGATCTGCCGCCGCGAGCGCTGCCCGTTCGCGGTGATCGGCGAGATGAACGACACGGGCGTGCTGGTGCTCGAGGATCGCAGGAACGGCACGCGCCCGGTCGACATGCCGCTCGACGTCTTGTTAGGCAAGGCGCCGAAGATGCTGCGCGACGTGAAGAGCGTCGGGCCACGACAGATGCCGTTGGAGCTCGCGGCGGTCGAGCTGCGTGATGCGGCGTATCGGCTGCTGAAGTTTCCCGCGGTCGCGGACAAGACCTTCCTGATCACGATCGGTGACCGCACCGTCGGCGGCATGATCAGCCGCGACCAGATGGTGGGTCCGTGGCAGGTGCCGGTCGCGGACGTGGCCGTCACGATCTCGGACTATTTCGGACACACGGGCGAGGCGATGGCGATGGGCGAGCGCACGCCGGTCGCGGTGCTCGATGCGCCGGCGTCCGGCCGGCTCGCGGTGGCCGAATCGCTCACCAACATTCTGGCGGCCGACATCGGTTCGTTGTCGAACGTGCGGCTGTCGGCGAACTGGATGGCTGCATGCGGCGAGCCTGGTGAGGACGCCGCGTTGTACGCAACTGTGCGCACCGTCGGCGAAGAGTTGTGCCCCGCGCTCGGCATCGCGATTCCGGTGGGCAAGGACTCGCTGTCGATGAAGACGGTGTGGAGCGAGGGCACGCAGAAGAAATCGGTCGTCGCGCCGGTGTCGCTGATCGTTTCCGCGTTCTCGCCGGTGGGCGATGTGCGCAAGACCTGGACACCGCAGCTGCGCACGGACCTGGGTCCGACCACGCTGCTGCTCGTCGACCTGGGATTCGGAAAGAACCGCCTCGGCGGCTCGTCGCTCGCGCAGGTGTACGGATCGCTGGGCGCGCAGCCCGCGGATCTCGATTCGCCGGATCGCCTGCTGGGTCTCGCCGCCGCGCTCGCGGAGTTGCGCGCGCAGGGGCTGGTGCTCGCCTATCACGATCGTTCCGATGGCGGCGTGTTCGCGACGCTCGCGGAGATGTCGTTCGCCGGACATTGCGGCCTCGACGTCAAACTACCGGCGGGCGCGAATGGCGCCGCGGGCGCGCTGTTCAGCGAGGAGCTGGGCGTCGTGCTGCAGGTGAAGACCGCGAATCTCGACGCCGCGCGTGAAATCCTCTCGCGCCACGGGCTCGGCGAGCATGCACATGCCATCGGCACCGCCACGCGCGAGATGCGTATTCGCATCGAGGCTGCCACCGGCCGCGTCGATGAATCCTGGGAAGACCTGCGCCGGGCCTGGTCCGAGACCTCGTTCCGCATGCGCGAGAGGCGCGACGAACCCGCCTGCGCTCGCGAGGAATTCGCCGCAGCCTGTGATCCGGGTGCGCCGGGTCTGAACGTCGCACTGACGTTCGATCCCGACGAAGACGTTTCCGCGCCTCTTGTCGCAGCAATGGTCGGCAAGGCGCGGCCGCGCGTGGCGGTGCTGCGCGAGCAGGGTGTGAACAGTCAGATCGAAATGGCGGCGGTGCTCGAACGCGTCGGCTTCGAAGCACACGACGTGCACATGACGGACGTGCTGTCGGGCCGCGTGAAGCTGGATCTATTCCGCGGGCTCGTGGCCTGCGGCGGATTCTCGTACGGTGACGTGCTCGGCGCGGGCGAGGGCTGGGCCAAGTCGATTCTTTATCACCCAGCCACGCGCGAGGAGTTCCAGCGCTTCTTCGATCGCGCGGATACGTTCTCGCTCGGCGTCTGCAATGGCTGCCAGATGTTCGCGGCGCTCAAGGAAATCGTGCCCGGTACGACCAACTGGCCGCGCTTCGTGCGCAATCGCGGCGAGCAGTTCGAGGGACGCTTCTCGCTGGTCGAGCTTGCACGCTCGCCGTCGATCCTGCTCGCCGGAATGGACGGCTCGATGCTGCCGATCGCCGTGGCGCACGGCGAGGGCCGCGCGGAGTTCGCGAGCGAGGCGGATGCGAAGTCATTCAACGGCAGCGGCCTCGTCGCCGCGCGCTACGTGAACGGCGACCGCTCGGTCGCGACTGCCTACCCCGCGAACCCGAACGGCTCGCCGTTCGGCATCGCCGCCATCACCAACACCGACCGCCGCGTGACGAACACGATGCCGCACCCCGAGCGCTCGTTCCGTTACTCGCAGAACTCCTGGCACCCCGACAACGCCGGCGAGTACTCCGGCTGGTACCGGATGTTCGCGAACGCGCGTAAGTGGGTGGGATGAGGGGTGGGGATTAGGTGCCGGTGTAAAAAGTGGGGATTAGCCGCTCGACCTATCTACACTCGGACGCCGTGGGGGTAATCCCCACTTTTTACACCGGCACATAATCCCCACCCCCGCGGCGCGCGCGGGCTTCATCGACGAAGAATTTGCGCACCTTCATCGCGTGCTGCAGGCGGCCCTTGCGGACGTAGGCCTGGTAGAGGAAGTCCTTCATCACTTCGAGCAGCACCGCCGCCTGGTAGGCGTTGATGATGGGCAGGTCGATGTAGGTGTCGGCGGTGCCGGCGAAGATCACCCGCATGACCACCGCGAAACTGTCCTCGTCGATCTCCGCCATGTCGCGCACGTCGGACAGTGAATCGAACAAACGCAGCTTCGTCGGGTTGCCGAGATCGGCGAACGTCGTGGCCGCGGTGCGGCGGCACATCGCCGCGAACGCCTGGAACTGGTCGTGCGAGTAGCTGGTCAGCGCCTCGCGGAAGAAAATCTCGACGTCCTCGGGCACGTAGTTGAACGCGAACTTCTCGATCGGGCGTTCGACGTCGAAGGCCTGCGGCGCGAGTTCGACGCGATTGTTGGCGAACGCGCGCGCGGCGTACCGCAGGAACACCGGCGCGTTGCACGCGTGGCAGCGCAGCACCACGCCGACCGAGCGCGGCTTGCGAAGCAGCAGGTCGTCGAAGGTCGGCAGCGCGCTCGGACTCATGCGCGAGAACGCGTTGCAGTGTGGACAGTTGCGCGCCGTCTCGCGCTCGTCGCCGAAGTACATCGAACCCGTCGAGTCGATGAACACGTTCATGTTGTCCGCGCCTTCGAGCCCGCGCGCGCGGGCCGCCGTTATCTTGTCAGTGGTTTGTACTTGATGCGATGCGGTTGCGCGGCTTCTTCGCCCTTGCGTCGCTTCAGATCTTCCATGTAGTCCTGGAAATTGCCTTCGAACCACACCACCTCGGAGTTGCCTTCGAAGGCGAGGATGTGGGTCGCGATACGGTCGAGGAACCAGCGGTCGTGCGAGATCACCACCGCGCAGCCCGGGAACGCGAGCAGCGCTTCCTCGAGCGCGCGCAGCGTTTCGACGGCGAGATCGTTGGTGGGCTCGTCGAGCATGAGCACGTTGCCGCCGGACTTGAGCACCTTCGCGAGGTGCACGCGGTTGCGCTCACCGCCCGACAGCTCGCCGATGACCTGCTGCTGGCCCGTGCCCTTGAAGTTGAACCGGCCCACGTAGCCGCGTGAGGGAGTCTCGTAGTTGCCGACCTTGATCATGTCGAGGCCGCCCGAGATCTCCTGCCACACCGTGTTCTTGTCGTTGAGCGACTGGCGCGACTGGTCGACGTAGGCGAGCTTCACCGACGGACCCATGCGGATCTCGCCCGCGTCCGGCTTCTCGAGCCCGGCCATCATGCGGAACAACGTGGTCTTGCCCGCGCCGTTCGGTCCGATGATGCCGACGATGCCGCCCTTCGGCAGATTGAAGTTGAGGTTGTCGATCAGCAGCCGGTCGCCGTACGCCTTGCGCAGCCCCTTGGCCTCGATGACGAGATCACCGAGCCGCTCACCCGGCGGAATGTAGATCTCGTTCGTCTCGTTGCGCTCCTGGAATTCGCGCGAGGCAAGCTCTTCATAACGCGCGAGGCGCGCCTTGCTCTTCGCCTGGCGCGCCTTCGGATTCTGGCGCACCCACTCGAGCTCCTTCGCGAGCATCTTCTGCAGGCCGGCCTGTTCCTTCTGTTCCTGCGCGAGACGGGCTTCTTTCTGCTCGAGCCAGGTCGAGTAGTTGCCCTTCCACGGGATGCCGTGGCCTCTATCCAGTTCGAGGATCCACTCGGCGACGTTGTCGAGGAAGTAGCGATCGTGCGTCACCGCGACGACGGTCGACGGATACTGCTCGAGATATTTCTCCAGCCATGCGATCGATTCGGCATCGAGGTGGTTGGTCGGCTCGTCGAGCAGCAACATGTCGGGCGAGGACAGCAGCAGGCGGCACAACGCGACGCGGCGCTTCTCGCCACCCGATAGTTTGGAAATCTGCGCCTCCCATGGTGGCAGGCGCAACGCATCGGCGGCGATCTCGAGCTTGCGTTCGAGTTCCCACCCGCCGGCCGCGTCGATCGCGTCCTGCAGCTTGGCCTGCTCTTCTAGCAACTTGTTCATCTCGTCCGGATCGAGCTCGGGATCGGCGAACTTCTCCGAGATCTCGTTGAATCGCGCGACCTGCCCGAATGCGCCGCCGAGACCTTCCATCACGACTTCGCGCACGTTCTTGTCCGGGTCGAGCTCCGGCTCCTGCGGCAGGTAGCCGACGTTGATGCCGGGCTGCGGCCGCGCCT
>JAEZCR010000025.1 GCA_023433465.1 Pseudomonadota bacterium
GCGCCGCTGGTCTATCTATCGGTTTCGTGCAGATTCTCGCGAATTTCACCGGATCCGTGTGATTCTTGACGGTCGCTCAACGGCAGGCTTCACCGCATAGGCCTAACTCTTAATTAGACGGCCAAAAAAAGTCATATTTTTCGACAAACTGCATAGATATCGGCCTCCCCCTCTCCGCTAACTATTGATTCAAATAGACCACGGCCGCCGCATGTCGTCAAACGCTGCCGTTTGGATATGCAGCCTGCTCATATATCACTCCTCCTCGACCGCGTCCGCGCCGAAATCAACAAGCGCCACTACAGCTATCGAACCGAAAAGCAATATGTCGGATGGATCGTTCGATACATCGAGTTTCACAGCGGCCAACATCCTAAGGCAATGGGTGGTCCCCAGGTCGAGGCCTACCTCTCCCATCTCGCGACCACGTGCAACGTCGCCGCGGCCACCCAGGCACAGGCGCTCGCCGCCATCCTCTTCCTCTACAAGCGGGTCCTGTGCATAGACCTGCCCTGGCTCGGTAACGTCACGCGCGCTCGGCGCCCCAAGCGCCTTCCGGTCGTACTCACTCGCGACGAAGTGCGCCGAGTCCTGGATCATTTGCGCGGCCCATACCGCACAGTCGCCAGCCTGCTCTACGGCAGCGGACTCCGTCTGCTGGAAGCGTTGCGAGTGCGCATCAAGGATGTGGACTGTCGACCCGTACGCTTGTAGTTCGCGACGGCAAGGGCTTCAAGGATCGCGTTACCGTGATCCCGAATGCGCTGGTCGCGCCTCTCGGAATCCGCATCGCGAAATTGCGCCAGCTTCACGACGCCGCGGTCTCGGAGGGATTCGGCGGTGTCGAGCTGCCACACGCGCTCAACCGCAAGTACCCTCGCGCGCACCTGGACTTCGCCTGGCAATACCTCTTTCCGGCCGCCCACCCCTCGCGCGATCCGCGCACGGGCGCTTGGCGCCGTCATCACCTCCACGAGCAATCCATGCAGCGAGTGATGCGCGAAGCGGTGAGGCGCTCGGGGATCGACAAGCCCGCCTCCTGCCACACCTTTCGTCACTGCTTCGCCACGCATCTGCTCGAGAGCGGGAGCGACATCCGCACGGTGCAGGAGCTCATGGGCCACGCAAGCGTGAAGACGACGCAGATCTACACGCACATCCTGAACCGCGGCGGCATCGCGGCGCGCAGCCCGCTCGATTGACACCGCCGCGTGCGCTACCCTGCACGCCCCATGCGAGTCCTGCTCGTCACGCCGCCGATGATCCAGCTCAACACGCCGTACCCCGCGACGGCGTATCTGACGGGTTTTCTACGCCTGCACGCCGAGAATCTCGGCCTCACGGTCACGCAATCGGACGCATCCATCGCCCTCTTTCTGCGCCTCTATTCCGCGCCGCTTATTTCCCGCATGGCCGAGGGACTACGCGGCCGTGCCCGCTCCGCGAGGAAGGCGCCGCCCATGCCGCCGTCGATCGCGCATTTCCTCGAGCACGCGGAGCGCTACATCGAAACCGTGGAGCCGGCGATCCGCTTCCTGCAGCGCCGCGACCCGAGTCTCGCGTTCCGCATCGTCGGCCGCGCATATCTTCCCGAGGGCCCGCGCTTCCAGAGCGCGCTCGACGACCAGATCCACGCCGCGTTCGGTGCGCTCGGCACGACCGAGCAAGCGCGTTATCTCGCGAGCCTGTACGTCGACGATCTCGCGGACGTGTGGCGCGACGGCATCGATCCACGCTTCGAGCTCGCACGCTACGGCGAGCGCCTGGCCTCGAGCGCGGCCTCGTTCGATCCGCTGCACGATGCGCTGTCGAGTGAACCGACACTGGTAGACGAAACACTCGACGGCATCACGCGTGATCTCGTCGCTGACAAACTACCCGACGTCGTCGCGATCACCGCGCCCTTCCCGGGAAACGTTTATGGCGCCTTCCGCATGGCGCAGACGATCCGCAAGCTCGCGCCGAATACGACGCTCATTCTTGGCGGCGGCTGGGTGAACACCGAGCTGCGCAGCCTGCGCGATCCGCGCGTGTTCGACTACTTCGACTACGTCACGCTCGACGATGGGGAGCGTCCGTTGCTCAACCTGCTGTCGCGTCTTCGGGGTCGCGACGTGCTGCTCGTACGCACCTACGTGCGCAAGAACGGCGCGGTGATTCTCGAGCACGACGCCACCCAGCACGACATCCCGCAGAAGGACACCGGCATCCCGACCTACGACGGCCTGCCGCTCGATCAATACGTCTCGATCCTTGAGATGCTGAATCCCATGCACCGTTTCTGGTCCGACGGCCGCTGGAACAAGATCACGATGGCGCACGGCTGCTACTGGAAGAAGTGCTCCTTCTGCGACGTCTCGCTCGACTACATCGGCCGCTACGACGAGCCGGCGACGGATCTCATCGTCCAGCGCATCCGCGCGTTGATCGCGGAAACCGGCGAGACGGGCTTTCACCTGGTGGACGAAGCCGCGCCGCCGTCCGGACTCAAGGCGCTCGCGAAGCGCCTGATTGCCGAGAAACTCAGCATCACCTGGTGGGGCAATATCCGCTTCGAGAAAACCTTCACGCCGGAGTTGTGCAAACTACTCGCGGACTCCGGTTGTGTGGCGGTGAGCGGCGGTCTGGAGGTCGCATCGAACCGCCTGCTCGACCTCATGAAGAAAGGCGTGACTGTCGAACAGGTGGCGCGCGTGACGCGCGCGTTCACCGACGCCGGCATCATGGTGCACGCCTATCTCATGTTCGGCTTTCCGACCGAAACCGAGCAGGACACCATCGACGCGCTCGAGCGCGTGCGGCAGCTGTTCGCGGCGGGATGCATCCAGTCGGCGTATTGGCACCGGTTCTCGGCGACCGCGCACTCGCCCATCGGCCTCGCGCCACAGGATTACGGCATCACGCTGAAACCGCCGCCGAATATCACGTTCGCGCATAACGACGTGGCGTTCGAGGATCCCACCGGCACGGATCACGACTACCTGGGCGTCGGCCTGCGCAAGGCGCTCTACAACTACATGCACGGCATCGGTCTCGAGGACGACGTGCGAGTGTGGTTTGAGCCGCGTGCGGCGGCAGGGCGCGGCAATGGCCACCGGCATTCGCGCGGCCCCCGCGGCCTGACCGTGCCGCGCACCACGGTGCCGCCGGATCTCATCGAACGCAGCCTCGCCTGACGCAACAAGCCGGTGCTGATCGCATTCAACAAACCCTTCGCGGTCATCTGCAAGTTCAGTCCCGAGCCGGGCAAGCAAACCCTCGCGGACTTCGTCGACGTCCCGAACGTCTACCCCGCCGGCCGTCTCGACACCGACAGCGAAGGCCTGCTGCTGCTCACCGACGACGGCGTGCTTCAGGCGCGTATCGCGGAGCCGCGCCACAAGATCGCGAAGGTTTATTGGGCGCAGGTCGAAGGCACGGCGACGGACGAGGCGCTCGCCAGGCTGCGCAAGGGCGTGGACCTCGGCGACTTCATGACGCAACCCGCCGAGGCGCGGCTCATCGACGAACCCGCGAACCTCTGGCCACGCGATCCGCCGATCCGGTACCGCGCGAAGATCCCGACCTCGTGGATCGAGATCACGCTGCGCGAGGGCAAGAACCGCCAGGTGCGGCGCATGACGGCGAAGGTGGGTTTTCCGACACTGCGGCTGATCCGTTCGAGTGTGGGTCAAGTGAGCGTTGAAGGACTGCCGCTCGGAACCTGGCGTGAAATCGATCCTGATGCGCCCTGGAGCGGGCGCTGAGACGTCGTCAGGCGCCCGCGGGAATCTCGGGCTCGACTAGTTTGGCGAGTTGCTCCAACGATTCCTGCCACCCGAGATAACACATGTCGACCGGAATCGCGTCCGGAATCCCGGCCTGCACGATCTCGATCTCCGTGCCCACCGAAACCTTGCGCAGCTCGACGGTGACTTCCATCTCGCCCGGCAGATTCGGGTCATCGAACTTGTCGACGTATCGCAGCTTCGTGTCGGGGATCAGCTCGACGTACGTGCAGCCGAACGAATGGCTGCCACCGCCCGAAAAGTTCGTGAACGACATGCGGCAGCCGCCACCCACGCGCGCATCCATCGAATGCATCGTCGCCGTGAAGCCATACGGCGGCAGCCACTTCACGAGTGCATGTGGATCGAGAAACGCCTTGTAGACCCGCGCGCGCGGCGCCTTGAGGACACGGTGAAAGCGGACCGTCCCGGGCATCTCGGCTTCAGGCGCTCGCAGCTTCCGGCAACTGCGCGGCGCGATGCTGCCGCGCGGCCTTCACAAAGCCGGAGAACAGCGGATGGCCGTCGCGCGGTGTCGACGTGAATTCCGGGTGGAACTGCGTCGCAACGAACCACGGATGCGTGGGTAGTTCGATGATCTCCACGAGATCGTCCTTCGACAATCCCGAGAAGCGGAAGCCGGCCTGCGTGTAGCGATCGCGATACGTGTTGTTGAACTCGTAACGATGGCGATGCCGTTCGGACACGGTCTCGTTACCGTACACGGCACGCGCCAGCGAGCTGGGCTCGACGTGCACTTCCTGCGCGCCCAGGCGCATGGTGCCGCCCTTGGCGGTCGCGTCGTCGCGCTTCTGCTCACCCTTCGCGGAATCGAGCCATTCGGTGATCAGCGCGATGACGGGATGCGGCGAGGCGCGGTTGAACTCGGTGCTGTTCGCGTTCTCGAGTCCGAGCACGTGCCGGCCGTATTCGATGCAGGCGAGCTGCATGCCGAGGCAGATGCCGAGATACGGAATCTTGTTCTCGCGCGCGTAACGCACGGCCGCGATCTTGCCTTCGATGCCGCGTTCGCCGAAGCCGCCGGGCACGAGGATCGCGTCCATGCCGGAGAGCGCATGGGTGCCGTGTTTCTCGATGTCGGTCGACTCGATGTAGTGCACGTTGATGCGCGTGCGGGTCTTGAGGCCGGCATGCATCAGCGCTTCGTTGAGCGAGATGTAGCTGTCCTTCACCTGCACGTACTTGCCGACCATCGCGATGTCGACCTGGCCGTCGGGGTTCGCCTTGGCGGCCACGACCTGCTTCCACTCGGTGAGGTCCGCGGGCGGCACGTTGAGGCGCAGTCGGTCGACCACGATTTCATCGAGGCCCTGCTCGTGCAGCAGCATCGGGATCTTGTAGATGTCGTCGGCATCGACGCCGGAGATGACGGCGCGCTCCTCGACGTTGGTGAACAACGCGATCTTGCGGCGCTGCTCGTCGGGCAGCGGGTTCTTGCAGCGGCACAGCAGCACGTCGGGCTGGATACCGATGCCGCGCAGTTCCTTCACGCTGTGCTGCGTGGGCTTGGTCTTGATCTCGCCCGAGCCCCCGACTATCGGGATCAGCGTGAGATGCAGGTACACGCAATTGTTGCGGCCGAGCTCGACGCCGAGCTGGCGGATCGCCTCGAGGAACGGCAGCGACTCGATGTCGCCGACCGTGCCGCCGATTTCCACCATGCAGACGTCCGAATCTCCGGCGCCGAGCATGATGCTGCGCTTGATCTCGTCGGTGATGTGCGGGATGACCTGCACCGTCGCGCCCAGGTAGTCGCCGCGGCGCTCCTTGGCGATGACGCGCTCATAGATGCGGCCGGTCGTGAAATTGCTGTGGCGGCCCGTGGTGGTGCGCACGAAGCGCTCGTAATGGCCGAGGTCGAGGTCGGACTCGGTCCCGTCATTCGTGACGAACACCTCACCGTGCTGAAACGGGCTCATGGTGCCCGGATCCACGTTGATGTACGGGTCCAGCTTCACCATCGCGATCTTGAGACCGCGGGCTTCGAGAATGGCGCCCAGCGAGGCGGCGGCGATGCCTTTCCCCAATGAGGAAACGACGCCACCAGTGACGAAAACGAACTTGGTCAGGAGGGAGCCCGCCGCGTGAAGAATGGATCAGGTCGACGGGCGGGCAGGTTATCAAATCCGGCTTGGCGCCGGGTGGGAAATTCCGGAGTCAGCCGCCGCGCGTCCACACGAGACGCGCACGGCGCCGGGATTTGACATTCGCGGCGATGGACGCGTCGATCCAGCGGTCGCCCGCGGCGATTAATCGATTCCCCGTGAACAGCAACGGGATGCGCGCGCGCTCCTCGAGCGTGAGCCGGGCCGCCTGCATGAGCTTCTTGAGCGATTGCGTGCGCGCACGCGGGCCGGGTCGCAGTTTCTCACCGCCCTGTCGCGCACGCAGTTCGATCGTTTCGGGCAGTTGATCGAGGTCGATGTTGCCCGCCGGGTCCGCGACGAGGCTGATCCGATCCGAATCGTTGACGATGTACTCGCGCTGTTTTCGCCAGCGCCATGATTTCAGTGCGGTTTCGGGCTCCGCGGTGCGCGGAACCTGAGATACCACTTCAAGTTCGAGCCGGCCGGCGCGACGGCGGATCACGCCGCCCGGCCATTCGACCGATGGCTGTGCGTCGGCCCGCGCGTCGAGCAGCGTCTGCGCGATCTCCCGCATCTTCACCGTCGAAGGCAGCTCGGTGCCCGCACTCGAGATGAACGTGCGCAGCGCATTACGACGGCGCGGAGCGGGCAATGTGCGCAGGACCGCGGCATTGAGGCCGCTGCCATCCGCCGCGCTGGCGAGATCCGCATTCGCGAGCGAGCCGAGCAGTTCGGCGGCCGACGCCATGTGCCGCGCGCTGCGCGCGACGGCCTCATCGATACCGGGCCACTTCTCCCGCAACAACGGCATCACGCGATGACGCAAATAGTTCCGGCCGAAACTCGTCTGCGCATTGGTCGGGTCGTCGATCCACTTCAGTTGATGTCGTTGCGCGTAGGCCAGGATCTCGTCGCGGCTCACGCCGAGCAGCGGCCGCGCGATTCGTCCGGCGCCGAAAGGCGCGATCTCGGGCATCGACGCGAGACCGTTCACGCCAGCGCCGCGGAACAATTGCAGCAGCAGGGTCTCGACCTGGTCGTCGCGATGCTGGGCGGTGACGAGGATTTCGCCAGGCTGTAGTGCGCCAAGCAAGAGCGTGTATCGGGCCTCGCGCGCCACCGCTTCGGGAGATTCGCCGCGCCCGCGGCGAATGTCCGCTCGCAGTAGCGTGATGGGCACCTTCCATTGCCGCGCCTGGCGTTCGCAGTCGCGGGCCCACTGCCCGCTCGCGTCCTGCAATCCGTGATCGACGTGAAGGAGCCGAAAGCTGGCGAAGCCGCGGCGCTGCTTCGCCAGTGCATGCGCCAACACCGTGGAATCGACGCCGCCACTGAATGCGACCGCGATCCGGGGCCGCGGGCCCGCGAGCTCGAGGAGCCTCGCTGTCGGATCGATGCGAGTCGTGCGCTTCACCGCGGGAGGCCTGTCCCCGTTTGCCAGATCGGATGGGGACAGACTTCAGTCTGTCCCCACTCCCTCAATGTCCCCACTAGCCTTCGCTGTAGACGCCGAAGCTGTCGATGCGGGCGTTGCGCGCGGCGCGCAGCTTCTCGGGCGTGAGTTGCTCGAGTTCCTCGAGGTGCCGCACCAGCGCTTCCTTGATGGTCTCGGCCGTCATCTGCGGATTGCGATGCGCGCCGCCCACGGGCTCGGGCAACACTTCGTCGACGAGGTTGAGCTTCTTCAACCGGTCGGCGGTCATGCCCATCGCTTCGGCCGCGACCTCTTTCTTGTCCTGGCTCTTCCAGAGAATCGAGGCGCAGCCTTCGGGCGTGATCACCGAGTACGTGCTGAATTGCAGCATCAGTAGCCGGTCGCACACGCCGATCGCGAGCGCCCCACCCGAACCGCCCTCGCCGATCACGCAGGCGATGATCGGCACGCCGAGCACGGCCATTTCGAACAGGTTGCGGGCGATGGCCTCGCTCTGGTTGCGCTCCTCCGAGCCGACGCCCGGGTACGCACCCGCGGTATCGATCAGCGTGATGATGGGCAGCCGGAAACGCTCGGCCAGGCGCATGAGGCGCAGCGCCTTGCGATATCCCTCGGGCTTGGGCATGCCGTAGTTGCGGCGCACACGCTCCTTGGTATCGCGACCCTTCTGATGGCCGATCAGCATGACGGCCTTGCCCTCGAGCCGCGCGAGGCCGCCGACGATGGCGAGGTCGTCGCCGTACATCCGATCGCCGTGCAGCTCCTGGAAGTCCGTGAAGACGAGATTGGCGTAATCGAGCGTGTAGGGCCGCTGCGGATGACGCGCGAGCTGCGTCATCTGCCAGGGCGTCAGGTTCGCGAAGATGTTCTGGGTGAGCTGCTCACTCTTGGCCTGGAGCCGCGTGATCTCTTCCTGGATGTTCACGGACGTGCCGGAGGGCACGTGCCGCAGTTCTTCGATCTTCGCCTCCAGTTCGGCGATAGGTTGCTCAAAGTCTAGGAAATTCACTGCCATAGGAGCGGGAGGATAATGGGGACAGATTTATTTAGCGACGATATTTATCGTCGTTAAATAGATCTGTCCCCGGTTGCGGCCTCGGCCACCTGCGGGGGTGGGCTGTAGAGGACCGCGATGCGGCCCCGGCCCAGCAGTTTCTCGAGCTCCTCGAGCAGGGCCGGCGCCGGCCTCACCTTCCATTCCGGGCCGAACGAGAACGTGCCGCGCGCGCCCTTGCCGTGGAACTGCGCCGCGACATGGCAGGCGCCGCCGCGATACGGCTCGAGCACGGCCTGCAGGTTCGCGAGCAGCCGGGTATCGCCCGCGGTGATCTTGAGCACGATGCGCCGGGCTTCCTTCTCGCGCAGCCGCTCGAGCTCGCTGACCTTGTTCGCGCGCAGCACCCAGGTGTTCGCGAACTCGTCGAATCGCACCTTGCCCTCGACGAGCAGCAGCGCGTCCTTCACGAGCAGCTCGCGGTACTGTTGGTACTGCTCGTCGAAGAAGCTGCACTGGATGCGCCCCGTGTCGTCGTCGAGCGTGATCTCGGTGCGCGGTCCGCGCTTGCGGAAATCCTCGACGACGCCCGCGATCGCGACCGGCTTGCCGCCGAAGAACGCACGCCCGCCCTCGCCGCTCGGCTTGTCGGCCTCGAGATAGTCGACGATGCGCCCGGTGATGAACCGCGGCAGATCGTTCGCGAAGCGGTCGATCGGATGTCCGCTGATCGCGCGGCCCAGCGTCTCGCGCTCCCCGCGCAGCCGCACGGTGTCGGTCCACTCGGGCTGATCCGGCGCCTTCACGCGCACGGTGTCGGCGGCGTGCGGCGTCGCGAGACCGAAGATATCGTGCTGGCCCGTCTCGTTCGCCTTGGTGTTCTGTTCGCCGAGCGCGAGCGCGGCGTCGAGCCGATGCATGAGCGTCGCGCGATTCGTCGCGAGGCCATCGAGACTGCCGGACTTGATCAGCGCTTCGAGCACGCGGCGATTGATCTTCGACAGGTCGAGCCGTCGGCAGAAGTCCTCGAGGCTCGCGAAGTCGCCATGCGCCTTGCGCTCGCTCACGATCGCCTCGACCGCGCCCTCGCCGACGCCCTTGATCGCGCCGAGGCCGTAGCGAATCGTCTTGTCGTCGACCACCGCGAATTCGTATTCCGAGAGATTCACGTGCGGCGGCAACACCGTGAGCCCGACTTCCTTGCGGCAGTCGTAGAGCAACCCGACCACCTTGTCGGTGTGGTCCATGTCGGCCGAGAGCACCGCGGCCATGAACGACGCCGGCTCGTGCGTCTTGAGCCACGCCGTCTGGTACGACAGCAGCGCGTACGCGGCGGAGTGCGACTTGTTGAAGCCGTACCCCGCGAACTTCTCCATGAGGTCGAAGATGAAGGCCGCGCGCTCCTCGGGAACGCCATTCTTCACCGCGCCGCCGACGAAGATCTCGCGCTGCTTGGCCATCTCCTCGGGCTTCTTCTTGCCCATCGCACGGCGGAGCATGTCGGCGCCGCCCAGCGTGTAGCCGGCCAGCACCTGCGCGATCTGCATTACCTGCTCCTGGTACAGGATGACGCCGTAGGTCGGCGCCAGCACCGGCTGCAGGCTGGGATGTAGATAGTCGATGGGCGGCGCGAGAGGATCGTTGCGGCTGAACTTGCGCTCGATGAAGTCGCCGACCATGCCCGACTCGAGCGGACCGGGGCGGAACAGCGCGACGAGCGCCACGATTTCCTCGAAGGTGTCGGGCTTGAGTCGCCGGATCAGGTCCTTCATGCCGCGAGATTCGAGCTGGAACACCGCGGTGGTGCGCGCCTGCTGCATGAGCTCGTAGGTCGCCTTGTCGTCCATCGGCAAGGCGGAGATGTCGAGCGGCGCCTCCCCCTTCGTCGCGCGCCGCGCGTTGATGATCTTCACCGCGCGATCGATGACGGTCAGTGTGCGCAGGCCGAGGAAGTCGAACTTCACGAGGCCCGCCGCCTCGACGTCGTCCTTGTCGAACTGCGTGACGACGCTGCCGCCCTTGTCGTCGGCGTAGAGCGGCGCGAACTCGGTCAGCTTCGAAGGCGCGATGACGACGCCGCCTGCGTGCATGCCGGCATTACGCGTGAGGCCCTCGAGCGACTTCGCGAGGTCGATGAGATTCTTGATCTCCTCGTCCTCGTTGTAGAGCCGCTTGAGCTCAGGCTCTTTTTCGATCGCATCGTCGAGCGTGATGCCGAGCTCGAATGGAATCAGCTTCGCGATCTTGTCGACGAAGCCGTACCCCATGCCGAGCACGCGGCCGACGTCGCGCACCACGGCCTTCGCGGCCATGGTGCCGTAGGTGATGATCTGCGAGACCTTCTCGCGGCCGTATTTCTGCGCGACGTATTCGATGACGCGGTCGCGGCCGTCCATGCAGAAGTCGACGTCGAAGTCGGGCATGGACACGCGTTCGGGATTCAGGAAACGCTCGAACAGCAGGTCGTACTTGAGCGGATCGATGTCGGTGATGCCGAGCGAATACGCGACCAGCGAGCCCGCGCCCGAGCCGCGGCCCGGGCCCACGGGCACGCCGTTTTCTCGCGCCCAGCGGATGAAATCCGCGACGATCAGGAAGTAACCCGCGAAGCCCATCTTGCTGATCACCGCGAGTTCGGTCTCGAGCCGCTGGCGGTAATCCCCGATGCGCGCGAGCTGCGTCGCGTCGAAGGCCTTCTCGCGCGCCGCGAATCCCTCGAGGGATTCCTCGCGGATGTGGCTCTCGGCCGACACGCCCTCGGGCAGTGGATAGATGGGCAGGCGCGACTCGCCGAGCTTCAACGGCAGCGAACAGCGCCGCGCGATGGCGATCGTGTTCTGCAACGCCTCGGGAATGTCGGCGAACAGCACCGCCATCTCCGCCGGCGTGCGCAGGTACTGCGACTCGGTGTAGCGGCGCGGACGCGAGGGATCGGCGAGCTGCGTGCCTTCGGCGATGCAGACGCGCGCCTCGTGGGATTCGAAGTCGTCGGGCGACAGGAAGCGCACGTCGTTGGTCGCCACGACCGGGATCGACGTCGCCTGGCTGATGCGCACCGCCGCGGCGATCTGGCTCTCCTCGTCGGGACGGCCCAGCCGTTGCAGCTCGAGGTAGTAGCGATCGCCGAACAGCTCCTGCCATTCGCGCGCGATCGCGACCGCATCCGCCTCGCGGCCGCTGGAAATCGCGCGGCCCACGTCGCCTTCCGCGAATCCCGACAATGCGATCAGTCCCGCGGTGGATTCGGCGTCGAGCCAGGCGCGGTCGATGATCGGCATGCCGCGATCCTGGCCTTCGAGCCAGGCCTTCGTGACGAGATTGGCGACGTTCTGGTAGCCGCCCGGATCCTTGCACAGCAGCGTCATCCGCGCCGGAGCGCCGTGCGAACGGACCAGCACGTCGACGCCGATGATGGGTTTCACGCCGCGCTTGAGCGCCTCGCGATAGAACTTCACCATCGCGAACAGATTGTGCTGGTCGGTGACCGCGACCGCCGGCATTCCGAGGCTCGCGGCCTTGTCCACGAGCTCGGGAATCCTCACCACGCTGTCCTGCAACGAGTACTCCGTGTGCAGGCGAAGGTGGACGAATTCCGGGGACGACATGGCGCGCGAGTTTAGCAACGAACGCGCGACGAATTCGCCTCGACAAATTGTTTCAGGCACTTGCGGAGCGGCGTTCGAGCGACCTCCGTGCTCCCTCACCTGCAAATCCCGGGAAACGGTTTTACCTCCCGAGGCACAGCACGAATCGAAACGCGGTTTTTCCGGTTCCCGGTGAAGTGGGATGGCCGTCACACTCCCGCTCCCACACCGGGGCGGCGACCCGGCCCATCGACCAGATCGGCCGGCGATATCGCGCCCGACCCCGCGAACTTGTGAGTCGTTTCAACGGAGTTGCGGCACCGCGGGATCGATAATTCCGCTCTGAAATCCACGCCTCTTGCAGGGCCGTAATGCGCATCCGCCGGCTCCAGACCCGGATCATCGTGCTGTTCGTGGCGCTGCTCGCGCTCGTGCAGGCGGCGGCGTTCGTGTTCGTCAACGCCGCGAACTCGAAGAATGCGCGCGCGAAGGTCGAGGAGGAGCTGAACGTCGGTCAGCGCGTGTTCGCGCGCCAGCTCGAACAGAGCGCGGAAAAGCTCAAGATGTCCGCGCGCGTGCTCGCCTCCGATTTCGCGTTCCGCGAGGCGATCGCCACGCACGACAGCCAGACGATCGGCTCGGCGCTCACGAACCACGGCGCCCGCATCGGCGCGGACGCGATGGTGTTCATCAATCTCGATGGCCGGGTCGTGAGCGACACGCTGCGCCCGCAGGCGCAAACGCGCACCTTCGAATATCCCGAGCTGATCGCCGCGGGGCGCGACGCCGGGGCCACGATCGCGATGCTCGACGGCCGCGCATTCCAGCTCGTGTCGGTGCCCGTGCGGGCGCCGTTACCGATCGGCTGGGTGGTCATGGGATTCGCCGTCGACGACGCGCTGGTGCACGACCTGCGCCAGCTCACGGAGCTCGAAGTGTCGTTCGCGTACGAGGCGCCCGAGGGCCGGCGCCTGCTCGTCTCCACGCTCGGCGTACAGGACCAGCCGCAGCTGCTCGCCAACATGCCGCCGCACTCGAACAGCGTCACGCGGCTCGTCATCAAGATCAACGACATCGATCACCAGGCGCTGGTGATTCCGCTCGGCGACGATCCGGGCGAACACGTGGTGGCGGTGCTGCACCGCTCGCTGTCCGACGCCCTCGCCGCCATCGGCGGACTGCGCAACACGCTCATCGTGCTGGCCGTCGCGAGCCTGCTGCTGTCGCTGATCGGCAGCGTGGCGGTCGCGCGCAACATCACCCGCCCGCTCGAAACGCTCGCGAGCGCCGCGGAGCGCATCGAACAAGGTGACTACGGCGCGCCGGTCGACCTGCGGCGCGCCGATGAGATAGGCGTGCTCGCGTCGAGTCTCAATCACATGCGCAGCGGCATCGCCGACCGCGAGAAACACATCCTCAAGCTCGCGTACGAAGATCCGCTCACGGATCTGGCGAACCGCTCGCGCTTCGCAGCCCTGCTGGAGAATGCGATCGGCCTGGCGGCGCGCGGCCAGGTGAGGCTCGCGATCCTCATGATGGATCTCGACCGCTTCAAGTACGTGAACGACACGCTCGGTCACGGTGTCGGCGATCACGTGCTGCGCGAGGTCAGCGCGCGCCTGCAACGCGCCGTCGCGGGCGCGGAATGCGTCGCGCGACTCGGCGGCGACGAATTCGCGATCCTCGTCAAACACGACGGCGATACCGACTGCGCGGAGACCGCCCGCGCCATCATCAATGCGCTGGAGGATCCGATTCTCTTTGAAGGCCAGCCGCTCGACGTCGGCACGAGCATCGGCATCGCGCACTATCCCGAACACGGACACGACGCGCAGACGCTGGTGCGCAACGCGGACATCGCCATGTACGCGGCCAAGCGCAACCGTTCCGGCTTCGCGACCTACGTGTCGCACTACGACACGCACCAGCAGGAACACCTCTCGCTGCTCAGCGAGCTGCGGCGCGCGGTCGATCGCGGGGAGCTGCGCCTGTATTACCAACCGAAGATCTCGATGCACACCGCGAACATCCACGCGGTCGAGGCGCTGATCCGTTGGGAGCACCCGCAGCGCGGCCTCGTGCCGCCCGCGCAGTTCATCCCGTTCGCCGAGCACACCGGCTACATCAAACTACTCACGCGCTGGGTCCTGCGCGAGGCCGTGCGCCAGGCGGGTGAATGGCAGCGCTCGGGCCTGAGGCTCCAGGTATCGGTGAACATCTCGGCCCGCGATCTCATGAACCGCGACCTCCCCGACCAGGTGGCCGAGCTGCTCGCGGAGCACGGCGTGAGCCCCGGCCTGATGTGCCTCGAGATCACCGAGAGCGGCTTCATGGACGACCCGGCGCACGCGCAACGAGTGCTCGACCGGCTGGCCGAGCTCGGCGTCAAGCTGTCGATCGACGATTACGGCACCGGATATTCGTCACTGTCGTACATCATGCGGCTGCCGGTGCAGGAGCTGAAGATCGACCGGTCGTTCATCTCGCGCATGACATCGGACCCGGAGATCTCGACGATCGTGCGCTCGACGATCGATCTCGGCCACAACCTCGGGCTCAAGGTGGTCGCCGAGGGCGTCGAGGAGCTCGCGGCCTGGAACATGTTGCGCACGCTCGGTTGCGACGACGCGCAGGGATTCTTCATGAGTCACCCGCTGCCGCCGGCCGCGCTCGCGGAATGGATCCGCTCGAACGACGGCGTGTTCGAATACGCCGATACCCGGCACCGCGCGGCCGCGCCGGGCGCGCGCTGACATCTCAGTCTTCGACGACTTCTTCGGCGAGCTCTTCGAGGCGCACCGGCGCGAAGCTGCGGCGGTGAAGCGGACTCGGGCCGAGCATTTTCAGCGCCGCGACGTGCGCGCGCGTCGCATATCCCTTGTGGCCCGATAGCAGGAATCCCGGATACCGACCGCACAGGTCGCGCATCATCGCGTCGCGCGTGGTCTTGGCGAGGATCGACGCGGCGCTGATCGACGACACGATCGCATCACCGCCCACCACCGCTTCGTATTTGCACTGGAAGCCGAGTCCGTCGGGACACGGACAGCGATTGCCGTCGA
The DNA here is from genome assembly GCA_023433465.1 of Pseudomonadota bacterium. GTDB lineage: Bacteria > Pseudomonadota > Gammaproteobacteria > Steroidobacterales > Steroidobacteraceae > CADEED01. The sequence continues at coordinate 14,951 of JAEZCR010000025.1, forward strand.
CGAGTACCTTCTGCGGCGGCACCGCGAGTCCGAGCAGCGCGCGCCGCATCGCGAGCATCGTCGCCTGGAATATGTTGATGGTGTCGATTTCCTCGACGTCCGCCCACGCCACCGCGTAACACAACGCGCGCTGGCGGATCTTCACCGCGAGGCGGTCGCGTTCCTCGGGCTCGAGCACTTTCGAATCCGCGAGTCCGCGGATCGGCCGCTCCGGCGTCAAGATCACGGCCGCGGCGACGACAGGGCCCGCGAGCGGACCGCGCCCCGCTTCATCGACGCCCGCGACGCGCATCCGGACTTTCATGCGTGCGCATTCCATGTGGAAACCAGCTCGGCGATTTCGGCGGCCGCGCGCTCCGCGCCGTCGCGCCGCAGTTTCTCATGGATCGCGACGAACTCGCGTTGCACGTGCGCCACGTGCTCCGGGTTCTCGAACCAGCGCAGCAGCGCGGCCGAAAGATTCTCGGGCGTCGCGGCCTCCTGGAAGAACTCGGGGACGAGCTCGGCGCCCGCGAGCAGGTTCGGCTGCGAGAAATGCCTGACCTTCACGATGCCGAGCGTCCGCAGCACGAAGGCCGTGAGCGGCGCCAGCTTGTATGCGACCACCATGGGCCGCTTCGACAACGCCGTCTCGAGCGTCGCCGTCCCCGAAGCCGAGAGCACCACGTCGGCGGCGGCCAGCGCGCGCCGCGAGTCGCCCTCGAGGAAGCGGACCTTGGCGCGCATGGCTTCGCTGAAGTGCGCGGCGAACAGGTCGCGCAGCGCCGGCGTGACCATCGGCGCGATGCAGACGAGATCGGGAATGCGTTGCGTGGTCAGCTCGGCCGCGCCCGCGAACGAATCGGCGAGCCGCTCGACTTCTCCGCGCCGGCTGCCGGGCAATAACGCGAGCACGCGCGCATCGGACGCGATTCCGAGCGCGGCGCGCGCGCCGGCACGGTCCGGCTCCATCGGAATCTGGTCGGCGAGCGGATGGCCCACGAATGCGGCGCGCACGCCGTGTTCGCGGTAGAACTCGGGCTCGAACGGCAGCAGGCACAGCACGAGATCGCAGGATTGGCCGATGGTGCGCACCCGCCCCTGCCGCCACGCCCACACCTGCGGGCTCACGTACTGGACGGTCTTGAGTCCGCGGGCCTTGAGCTTGCGCGCGAGGCCGAGATTGAATTCGGGGGCGTCGATGCCGACGAACACGTCGGGACGCCAGGCGACCATCCGGCGCTTGAGCGTGGCGCGGAGCCTCAGCAGGCGTGGCAGGTGCTTGAGGATCTCGGCGAGACCCATGATCGCGAGCTCTTCGCTCTCGAACCAGGCCGTGCAACCGGCGGCCTTCATCTTCGGGCCGGCGACACCCGCGAATTGCGCTTCGGGAAAACGCCGGCGGAGTGCTTCGATCAGCGCGGCGCCGAGGGTATCGCCCGATGCTTCACCCGCAACCAATGCGATGCGCAATCGCGACCTCCCTTGTGAACAGTCCTGAAACCTCAGCGCACGATACTGCGCGTCGAGTCGCCGATGAAGTCCACCAGGGGTTTGAGCTCGGGCTGGGTTGCGGCGCGGCGCGTGAGCTCCTCGACCGCGTCGCTCAGCTTGAGGTCCGAGCGGTACAACACCCGGTACGCGTTCTTGAGGTTGCGGATCTGCTCCGGCGTGAAGCCACGGCGCTTGAGACCTTCCGAATTGATCGAATGCGGCACCGCCGGCGACCCCACCGCCATCACGTAAGGCGGCACGTCGCGCGTCACGGCGGCGTTGTTGCCGAGGAACGCGTGCGCCCCGACCTTGGTGAACTGGTGGATGCCGGCGTAGCCGCCCATGATCACCCAGTCGCCGAGAAACACGTGTCCGCCGAGCGTCGCGTAGTTGGCCAGCACGCAGCGATTGCCGACGTGGCAGTCGTGCGCGACGTGTGTGAACGCCATGAACAGGTTGTCGCTGCCGATGGTCGTGACGCCACCCCCGCCCACGGTGCCGCGGTTCATCGTCGTGAATTCGCGGAAAACGTTGCGGTCGCCGATCTCGAGCCGGGTCGGTTCGCCCTTGTACTTGAGGTCCTGCGGCGCGTCGCCGATCGAGGAGAACTGGAAGATCTTGTTCTGTTCGCCGATGGTGGTCGGCCCGTTGATCACGGCGTGCGGACCGACCCACGTGCCGGCGCCGATCTTCACGCCGGGTCCGATCACCGTGTATGCGCCCACCGTCACGTCGGCGGCGAGCTCCGCCTGCGGCGAAACGATGGCGCGTGGATCGATGTTGCTCACGCCGTCGGCGCCTTCTTCGACTTGTTGGTTTCGGGAGCGACCATCATCAGCGCGGAAGTTACCTCATCCTCTCCCACGTACGCGACCGTGGAAAACTTCCAGATGCCGCGCATCTGGCGCTCGAGCTTCGCCGTGAGGATGAGCTGGTCGCCCGGCTGCACCGGCTTGCGGAAACGCGCCTCGTCGATGCCGA
>JAEZCR010000082.1 GCA_023433465.1 Pseudomonadota bacterium
GTCGTGCGCATCGACACCAGCTCGCCGGACTTTCACGACTCGGGCGTGCGCTATGTCGAGATCGCGCACGACTCCGTGCTCGAAGTCGACTGCGCGGACGGCTTGACGCTCATCGTGAACGACCTGATCGGCGACATCCACGGCGAGAGCGGCGTCGGGGGCTGGTTACTGCGGATGATGGGCTTCGCGGGCGATGAGCCGCACGTGCCCGTGCCGGTGAAGTTGTCCATCGGCAAACACAAGAGCGAAGTGTCCGCGCAGTTTCGCAAGTGGGCGGAGCGCGAGGACCTGCGCCGGATCATCGTCTCGCACGGCGACCCGATCGTGTCCGATCCGCGGGGTGCATTGCGAAAGCTGGCGGCGAGTCTCGACTGACCCAGTCCTCATGGCCCTGTCGCGGAGGTTGAAGCCGCGTGGGCCGACGGTTGCGGCTTTCGGTCAGTGCACTCGGTAGCTGCGATCCCCGGCGATCACCGCGGCCAGCTGATCCGGATCAATCGGCTTGATCAGGTGCTGGTCGAATCCCGCCTCGATCGCGCGGCGTCGGTCGCTGTCCTGTCCCCATCCGGTCAGCGCGATCAATTCGATGTTCGCCGCCCATGGCTCTCTGCGCAGGGCCTGCGCGACCTCATAACCGGTCATGTCTGGCATGCCGATATCCAATAACGCCGTGTCGGGCCGAAAACTCTGCGCGAGGGACAGAGCGCCCCGGCCGTGGTGCGCAACCCGCACCTCGTGCCCTGCGAACTCGAGCAGGATCGCAAGGCTTTCCGCCGCATCCCGGTTGTCGTCCGCGACGAGTATCCGTCGGCGCGTGGAAGAAGCCCGCGGTTCATCAATCGGAGAATGCGAAGCCGCTTTCGGTCGTGCGGCCAAAGGCAAGCGCACGATGAATTCGCTGCCAGCGCCAAGACCGGCGCTGCGCGCCTCGACCTTGCCGCCGTGCAATTCCGTGATGCCCTTGACGAGCGCGAGACCGATGCCGAGTCCTCCGCCGCTTCGTTCGGCCACGCCATCGACCTGCGAAAACATCTCGAAGATTCCGGCAATCGACTCGGGCGCGATTCCGATTCCCTGATCCTTGACCGCGAGGGTCAACATCTCGCCCTGCACAGTGCACGTCAGCGTGATGTGCGTGCCGGGATCGCTGTATTTCACGGCGTTCATCAGCAGGTTCGAGATCACCTGCGACAACCGCAGTTGATCGGCATCGAGCAGAATTTCTTCGGTCGGCAGACGCAATTCGAGTTCCTGGCTCTTCCCGTCGAGCGTCGGGCGGACCGCCTCGACGGCGGCATCGATCACGGGGATCAGCGACAGGATCTCCTTCTTGAGCGGTAGTTTGCCCTGGGTGATCCGCGCGATGTCGAGCAGGTCGTCGAGCAGCAGCGCCATGTGATTCACCTGCCGCTCGACGATCATCTGCGCCTGTCTCAACTGGGCGGTGGTCGCCTGCGGCGAGGCGATGACTCTTGCGGCGGAACGTATGGGCGCGAGCGGATTGCGCAGCTCGTGAGACAGCGTCGCGATGAAGTCGTCCTTGCGCCTGTCCTGCTCGCGCAACTGGTTGTTCAGCACCGCCAGGCGTTGCTGATCGCGCTGGTATTCGGACACGTCGACGGTCACGCCGTCGAAACGCGCCGGCGTGCCATCGGGCGCGTAGTCGGCGCCGCCGAGCGCGCGGATCCACTTGATCTCGCCGGTAGTGGGATGCACGGTGCGGTACACGATGTCGTAAGGTGTCTTGTTCCTGATCGACGCCTCGATCGCATCACGCGTCGGCGCGCGGTCAGCTTCATGAATCCGCGCATAGAAATCGTCGATGGTGATGCGCGCGGTCGGAGCAAAGAAGAAGTGTTCCTTGACGCGTTCGTCCCACTCGAGATATTCGAACGGCAAGTTGCAATACCAGAACCCGACACCCGAAAGTCGCGTTGCGTAGTCGAGCCGCGCGCGATTCAAGGCGAGCGCGCGGTCCGTCACGGCGCGAACGGTCACGTCGACACCCTGTACCAGGATGCCTTCCACCGCGCCATTCCGGTCGGTCATCGGCTGATAGACAAAATCGATGTAACGCTCATCGGGCGGTTCGCCCTGCGGGCCTTGCAGGACGATCTTCGAGCCGAACGCCGAGTACGGCTTGCCGGTTCGATAAACCTCGTCGAGGAGAACCAGATAGCCTTGCGCCACCGCTTCCGGCAGCGCCTCGGCCACCGTGCGGCCCACGACGGGTCGATGGCCAACCAGGTTGAGATACCCCGGATTCGCCATTTCGAAGACGTGCTCCGGGCCTCGCAGCAGCGCGAGGAAAGTCGGTGCCTGGTCGAACAGCCGTACGAACTTCTCACGCTCCGATTTGAGCTTGCGCTCGGCCAGCACTTGGTCCGTCGTCTCCGCGCAAGTGACCAGCACTCCGCCGACGCCGTGAGGAGACGTGGGCTCGTCGATGGGACTGTAGCTGTAGGTCCAATACACTTCCTGCAGTTCGCCGAAGCGGATGATGGGTACACACACATTTTCGTGATACACCGCACCCTCGCCACGCATCACCTGCTCGATCTGCGCGCCGACGACAGGCCAGACCTCCGCCCAGGCCTCGCGGGCCGGCGCGCCGAGGATGGCGGGATGTTTCTCCGGACCGAGCGAGCGGGAGAACGCGTCGTTGTACAGGCAGGTGAGATCGGGACCCCAGAAGATCAAGGTGGGGTGGCCCGTGGTCAGCATGATGCGCGAGGTCGTGCGCAGGCCTTGCGGCCAGGACTGCGGATCCCCAAGCGAGGTGCCCGCCCAGGAAAACGCACGGATGCGCTCGCCCATCGATCCTCCGCCCGCGAGAAATTCCGAGTCGACGTTGGGTGCGGTGATCTTCACGTCCAGGATTGTAACCATCGATTCGGGCTGTTCACGCTCCTACGGATCAGTCTCGGTCTATCTGTCGGCGGGGTCGCACACCGCGTATTCACGCTGCCCTACATGGGCTGATTTGGTGCACGCCACTCCGTGATCGAGCGTTGAGGATCCCTCAGGCGGCTCAGGAACCGCTTTCGATCGAGCGAGGACTCGATGCTCGTCGCCAGTTCGCCGAGGCAATCCAGTTTCTCGCGCAATGCCTGCCTGCGCCCCGAATCGAATGTCTGCTCCGCAACCGTCTGTATGACGACGAAAAGGGCGTCGAGAACCTTCACGTTGCCGCGGGCGCTGGCGCGAATCTCGTCCAACGAGTCGTCGAGCAGCTTCTCGAAGGTCGGCGTGACCGCGATGACTCGCAGGCGTCCATTGGAACAGCGGCGCGCCGCCGGGAAGGGTTTGCCGGCCACGTGCGCCAGGATCGCCGATAGATAGTCGAGGCACATCACGGCGGTGGCAGGATCGTTGATGCCGGGAGACAGCGCGCGCAACGCGATGTCGACGACCTGACGCACGCCGAAGGAGGGGTCCTGGTCGATGGTGCGGAAGCGATTGACCGAATATGCGTCGCGCACTCGCGCCATGAGATTCTCGTCGGGCGGTCCGGGCGTGGAGATCCACGCAAGCGTCGTCTGGCTCGCGACGAACTCGCCTACGCCTTTGTCCATGCGAATCACCGCGCCGCAAGCCTCGGCGCAGCCGACGAGTTCCTCGACGGCCACACCCTGTACGTAGCCCGTTCTCAACGACGCGATCGGGTGCCAGGCGCTCAGGCCGGCATCCGGCCGCTCGCGCTCACCGTCATCCTCGTCTCTCACGCCCCCGTCGGCCATCATGCGATCCGCCGCCGCGACGGTTTCCCCGGCGACGGAGGCCAGCACGCTCGACACCTGGATTCCGGACGCGACGTGATGGATGAAGACGATGAGCATGAAAATGCCGACCATGGCGATCACGAATCCGAACGTGACTGCCAGGCTGGGGATGAAGGCTTCGTCGCCGCCGCGGATCGTGCGCAGCACGATGAGGCAATAGATGAATATGCCCGCGAAGGTGCCGAGCGCGACCTGCATCACGCGATCGCGCATGAAGTTGCGGACGATGCGCGAACCGAACTGGTTGGAAGCCAGTGCCAGCGTCACCAGCGTCATCGAAAATGTGACGCCGACCACGGTCATCATCGATCCGGCGATGGTCGAGAGCATGCCGCGGGCGCTTTCGGCCTTCGCGCCGAACAGGTGCGGCCACGCCTTCATCCATTCGCGCATTTCTCCGTTGTCGAGACTGACGAGCACGGACGCAATTGCGATGGCCAACGAGAAAATCAGCGACGGAACGAGCCAGAAGCTTCCGACGAGATTGCTCCAGATGAGGCGCAGCTTGCTCATGGTCGGCGAACGAACCCGTTCGTCTTCTCGAAGTCCTGATCAGGAGGCGGCGGCGAGGGAGCGCGCGCGTTGCTCGAGCGACCGGTGCAGCTTGTCGAACGGTTCGATGAACTTGCGCACGCCTTCGCGTTCGAGCTGCCTGCTCACGTCGTCGAGGTCGATGCCGAACTGGCCGAGGTGCTCGACCACGCGTCGGGCTTCGTCGAGATCGTCTTCGATGCGCACCGCCGGTTTCCCGTGACCGCGATAGGCGTCGAGCGTCGCCGGCGGCAGCGTCGTGACGGTCTGCGGCGCGATGAGCGGCTCGACGTATTTCGTGTCCGGATAGGCCGGATCCTTGGATGACGTCGAAGCCCACAGCAGGCGCTGGACGCGAGCACCCGCGGCCGCGAGTTTCCGCCACCTCGGACTCGCCGACCATTCCTGGAAGTAGCGATATGCGAGGCGCGCATTGGCGATCGCCGCGGCGCCTCGCAGCGTTCGGGCTTGCGGATCCTTGTGCCGGTCGAGTCGCTCGTCGACGAGCACATCGATTCGGCTCAGGAAGAAGCTGGCGACCGACGACACCGGGCGCAGGGGCTGACCCGCCGCGAGCCGCTCCTCCATCGCCGCGAGAAAACTCTCGACGACTTCGCGATAGCGAACCTGGCCGAACAACAACGTGATGTTGATGTTGATGCCCTCCGCGAGCAGTTGCCGGATCGCGGGAACGCCGGCTGCCGTGCCGGGAACCTTGATCATGGCATTGGGTCGGCCGAATGCGCGCCACAACCTGCGGGCCTCGTTCAAGGTGCCTTCGGTGTCGTCCGCGAGGTGCGGCGAGACTTCGAGGCTCACGAAACCGTCCGACTGGTCCCGCGCGTAGATAGGCGCGAACAGGTCCGCGGCCGCACGCACGTCATCGAGCACCAGGCGCTCGTAGATCTTTCCCGGATCCAGTCCCGAACTCGCGCGGATGTCTTCCGAATAGTCATCGCCTTCGCTGATCGCCTTTTCGAAGATGGCGGGGTTCGATGTGATGCCCGCGAGTCCGTCGTCGGCGATCCAGCGTGCGATCGTGTCGTCTCGCAGCCAGCCGCGACGCAGGTCGTCGAGCCAGACGCTTTGGCCCAGCTCGCTGAGTTGCTGTAGAGGATTCATGCCGCCAGTTCACCGCGCGGGGGCACGCTTCGCAAGCGCGATACCGGTCGCGCTACGTAAGCATGCTCCCACCTCGGTCTGCGTGGCGCAGTGGTCCGACGTCGACATGGGTAAGCCATCCGATGGTGCCCCCGTCCGTTGGTCGTCCCAACCACCCGGCAGTATCGCGGTCTCAATGGCCCTGGAGCCGTGCGGGCGAGCGCTCGTTCTTGCCGGATGCGACTAGATAGACCATGATCCGGCCGGTGAAGACACCCCTGAAGATCCTCGCTGCGCTCGCCCTGGTTGCCATCCTCTTTCTCGGCGGGTGGCATGTTCTGAGTCCTCCTGAAAAGGAACTCGCTACCTACTACAACCTCGAAATTACCGGCGACATAACCTCTGAGACATTCATGACGGCCAGGGAGCATCTGGTTACAGCCGCGACTGATTTGAAGAAAGTCGTGATCAACTCAGGGGGCGGCGAAGGCCCTGCGGCGCTGGCAATCGGGATGCTCATTCACAAACATGGTTGGGATGTCGAAGTCGGTGACGTCTGCGTTTCTTCTTGCGCCATCTTCATTTTTCCGGCCGGAAAGAAGAAGTACCTCAACGAGAACTCATTGCTCGTGTTTCATGGCGGGCCTTACCAGGAAAACATGATGGAGATGGTCAGCAAGTTCGATCAGGAAGTCGCGAAAAACGGCGTGCCGACCGACAAGGTGGTTCTTGGTCAAGAAGGCAAAGAGGGGACTTTCAAATTCAACCCGGACGGAACGCCCGGGTATGAGGAAGTACTCGACTTCCTGACGATGAAAAGAGATTCGAACGCGGTCGAAAGATTGCGCGAGTTCAGGGAGGTGTCGGATCGGTTCTATCAGGAGCTGGGGGTCAATCCTCTGCTGGCGACTCATGGTCAGACTGGTAGTTATGAGCCGTTGTACAAGTCGTACGAGTATGACGGATTCATCTATCGCGTGGACTCGCTGCGGAAATTGGGCGTGGAAAATATCGAGTTGAAGACGGGGGAATGGCACCCGGAGCGCCATCCTGAGTACAGGGCGTACGAAGTGACGTATCCGTAGCCGTGGGACCTTCGATAGCGATGAAGATAGACCGCCACGAATTCGATTCCGCTGCGCTGCAAGAGCTGTTCGCCCGCTCCGAAAGCCGTTTCCGCCAGGTAGTTGCCCGGGGTGCGCCGGTGGACATCTCGGCGCTGTCCGTACTCGGCAATCGCGCACTGGCCTTGTTAGGCGACTGCTCGGTGTTCGACCGGCAGCACGAGATCCTGCGGCTCGCGGCGCGGATCCTCGCCCAGGCGCGCCTGGGCGTGGTACTGCTCGGCACGCGCGAACGCGACGAAGCCGTGGACTTTCCCATCGGCGATGTCGCGGTGACGATGACGTCGGTGGGCCCGCAGGGTCTGTCGGACATCGGTCGCTGGCAGGAAGGGTGGTATGGCGCGCTGATCGCGCGTGAGGCGCCGGCGTTCGCCGGGCTACGCGCCATCAACCCCGATCGCCTGCGGCTTTGCGCCGATCTCGACGAATACCACTACGCCTGGCGGCGCGCGCTGCTGGCGCTGGACTCGGCGCCCGCGGAGTCGCTGGCGCACGTCGAGAAGGCGATCCTGCTGACGGACCCCGCGCACGCGACGATCGCCAAGCCGGGGGTTCCGGGCGTCGCGGCGAAGATGTTCGCGATGCTGCCGGCCATCGTCGAACGCGACGCGGCGCGCTTCAACACGGCGCTCGCGGCGGCGCTCGAAGCGCACAAGGCCTACTGGGGCAATGAAGCGCCGCACGGCCCGATCTCCTGGTTCTCGCTCCCCGCGCAGGCGTTGTGTTGCCTTGCCCACGACCGCGGCATTCCCATCGAAGTGGAATCGGACTATCTGTTGCCGGTGCTGTTCGCGCCGACATGACGACGTCTTCGCCGGTCAGTCGATCTTCCCGCGCACCTTCGCCACGAGCACGTTGATCTCATCCTTGCGGCCCGCATCCGCCAGCGGTCGATCCTGGCGGGCGGGCGCCGCTAATGCCTTCTGGAGATGCTCGAGCGAACGGGCGTAGTTCCCTTCCTCGTAGAGCAGCTCGCCGAAGAAGTAGTTTGGGTCCATGCCATCGGGATTGAGCGCCAGTGCCTTCTGCAGATAGTCGGTCGCCTTGTCGTGATCGCCGAAGCCGATCGGCCAGCCGGGCACCTTGTAGTACAGCGCGCCGAGGCTCGTATACGCCGAGCCCTGCAGGGCAGCCGGATCGATCTTTGCCGCCTCGAGCAGGACGTCGCGCGACTTCTTCGCCAGCGATAACGCGCCGAGCCCGCCCTTGGCGCGGGCGTAGGAGCTGAGCACGATACCTTCCCACACCAGCGGCTCGGCGCGGCCGGGATACTTGCGCGTGAGTTGCTCGCTGCGCGCGGCGAGCGCTTCGAGTTGCCGTTCCTTGTCGGCGGAATCCGGGGTCTGGTAGCTCGCGCGGTCCCAGCCGTGCTGAAGGTCCGACAATTCCGTCGCGAGTGACGCATCCTGCGCGAACGCCGGCAGCGCAGGCATGAGCGCGACCGCGAACGCCAGGGACCCTAACCAGTTACGCAGCGATGTCTTGATGTTCATTTGCAGTTACCTCGTGGCGGATGGCGACGCGCAGGCGCGCGCAGGCGCGAACGATGGCGAGTCGTCCGCGCACGGCGCGATCGACGACGCCGGGAAACAGGGCATTCACTTTCACGAAAAATTTCTCCGGCCAACCCACGACCGCGGAGTGCCGGCGGCACTCGAGCAATGAGACGAGCTCGCGCGCGACGCGCTCCGGCGGATCCATGGCGACCTTGAGCCGCGAATTCATTTCCTCGACCGCGGTGGAATTCATGGCCGTCCGCGTGGCGCGCGGCGCGAGGTGCTTCACCACGACGCGACTGTCCGCGAGCTCGCGACGCAGCGCCTCGGAGAATCCGCGGATCGCGAACTTGGTGGCCGAATACGCGACGGAGCCCGGAAGACCGATCGCGCCGAACACCGAGCCGACGTTGACGATCGCGGCCGACTCGCGCGTCAGAAGGAAAGGCAGCAGATCGCGACACAGGTGCATGGGCGCCTGGAGGTTGATGGCCAGTGTCTCGTCGAGTTGCTCGGGCGTCAGGTCCTCGTACATCGAGAACGGATTGATGCCGGCGTTGTTGATGAGCACGTCGATTCCGCCGTGCCATTGCCGCGCGACGTCGCACAGCGCGGCGCGGGCGGGGCGCTGCG
>JAEZCR010000104.1 GCA_023433465.1 Pseudomonadota bacterium
GACTGCGCGCGAGCTCGGCGATGTCGAGCAGCGGGATCACCGCGCCGCTACCGGTGAGACCGATGCCGGCCACGCCGGGAATGCGCTTGAGATAACGCCCGGTGGTGCGCGTGACGAGTTCGCTCGCGTCGAGCACCGCGTCGACCAGCACGCCGACGGGACCCGAGTCGGTGTCGACCACGACGAGATTGCGCCGCTCGGGAAACGCCGCGGGAGCGAGGCCCGTCAGCGCGCCGAGCTCGTGCGCGGGATACTTCTGCTCCTCGATGCCGTCGTCGACGATCGCGACCAGCCCGCCGTTCTCGCGGCGTAGTTTGACCGCGATCGCGGGGAACGCGCGGCGCACCGCGTGGCTGGCGAGGCCGAACACCTGGCCGCCGTCGCGCACGAAGAGGGCGTGGGTGGCGACCAAGGACGCCTGAAAGCGCAGCTCGAGGGTGAGGCCCTGGCCGGCCTGCGAGCGGATGTCGATGGAGCCGGACAGCGCGCGCAGGCGGGTCGCGACCACGTCGAGGCCGACGCCGCGTCCGGAAATCTCGGTGACCGCGTCGCGCGTGGAGAAACCCGGCAGCAGCGTCAGGCGCGCGATCTCCGCATCGCTGGGCTGCGCATCTGCGGCCAGTAGTTCTCGTTCCACGGCCTTGCGGCGCACGGCGTCGAGATCGAGCCCGCGTCCATCGTCCGCGACCTGCACGGTGACGACCTGTCCGCGGCGTGTGACCGTGAGCGTGATGCGTCCCGTGCGCGGCTTGCCGACGGCAGCGCGTTCGTCAGGGAATTCGAGACCGTGGTCGACCGCATTGCGCAGGATGTGCAGCAGCGGATCGACGAGCTGATTCAACACGTCGGCGTCGACCAGTATGTTCTGGCCCACGACCACGAGTTCGGCCTGCTTGCGGGTGGCCGCCGCGGTCTGCCGCACGTTGCGCTGCAGGCGCGGCACGATCGTTTCGACCGGCGCCATGCGTGTCTGTGAAGTCAGGTGCGCGAGCTCGCGCACGAGGCGTTGCTGCTGGTGCAGGATGCCGGCGAGACCGGCGAGCTCGTCCTTGATGCCGAGCCCGAGATCGCGCGCGTCGGTCGTTTCTTCGATGAGCGCGCGGGTGAGGCTCTGCACTTCGTTGTACTGGTCCATCTCGAGCGAGTCGAACTCGCTCGGCTGCGAGCCGACCGCGTGCAGCTTGTGGCGCGCGGCGAGGCCGCGGATGTCCACGGAGTTCTCGAGCTCGAACAGCCGCTTCTGGATCATGCGATCCTGCTCGACGAGCTGATTCGAGTTCGTCGCGGTCGACTTCAATTCCTGCTCGAGCTCGCCGACCTTGATGGTCAGCTCACCGACCATGCGCACGAGCTCGTCGAGGAGCTGCGTGGGCACGCGTGTCATCGCCTTCGCCTCGGCGCGCGGCGCCGGGGCGGGCGCGGGCGCGGGCGTGGGCAACGGGTCCGCGACGGTCGCGACCGCGTGTTCGGGTTCCACCGCCGAGTTGTCGCGCGCGGCATCGAGCATGCCGATCACGGCGAGAGCGTTCTCGGGCGCGCTGTCCTCGCCCGCGACCGCCGCCACCATCTGCTCGAGGCAGTCGGCCGCGGCCATCAGGGCGCCGGCGCGTTGCGAGGAGGGCGGAGCGGATCCGGTTTCGCAGATCTCGAGCAGGTCCTCGAGGCGATGCGCGAGCTTCGCGACGCCGCGAATGCCGAGGATGTTCGCCGAGCCCTTCAGCGTGTGGGCGGCGCGCTTGGCGTTGCGCAGCAGCTCGGTCTGCGAGGGATCGACGATCCAGCTCTGCAGCGAACGCGTGACTTCCGCCGCCTGCGGCGGCGAGTCGTTGAGGAAGGCATCGATGAGCGCGGCATCGACGTCGTTCGAGACGTCGAGCGTGAGATCCGCCGCGGTGAGCGCCTCGGGTGCGGCGTCCTCGGATTCGTCGAGCGCGGCGCCGATGTCGTGCGCGGCGGCGAGCTCGCGGCGCAGTTCGCCGAGCGCGGCTTCATCGAGCGGCAGGGGCACCCATCCGCCGCCGAAATGCGCGCACAGCGCATCGGCGTGCTCGGGATTCGTCGCCTCGCGCAGGTGAGACTCGAGCAGGCCCGCCCAGTCGGTGAAGAAGCTGCGCACCAGCACGCGCGCGTCCGCGTCGTCGCTGGACAGGTGTTCGAGGTTCGCGAGCACCGAGGCGCAGATACGCTGCACGCCCGCGAGACCCATGTAGCCCGCGGCTTCAGAAAGCCTGGACACGGACGTTACATACGAGGCGTCATTCGACGCGCGCGCGGACGGTCCGGCATCGGTGCCGGAGTCGTACGCCTGCGCGAGCTCGGGCGCGAGGCCCTTGAGCTCGTCGGCGAGCGCGTTGAGGAGATCCAGTCCTCGCATCTTTCCTTCTTCAGGCCGCCCGGTTGCTGGGTAGTTTGAACACGCGCACCGACTCGACCAGGCGGTCGGCGGACTTCGACAGATCCGCGGTCGCTTCCGACTGCAGCAGGATCTCGGCCGCGGTGTTTTCCGTGCTGGCGCCGATCTGGTGCACGCGGTTGCGCAGTTCGGTGGTGATCTTCATCTGCACCTGGGCAGAGGACGTGATGCGCTTGACGAGCTCCACGAGCGAAGCGGTCGACTGCTGCGTCTCGCGCATCTGCTGACCGGACTTGGCGGCGATCTCGGATCCGGCGACCACCTGCGAAATCGTCTTGTTGACCGTGTTGATCGTGTCGGCCGTCTCGATCTGGATGTTGTTGACGAGCTGCGCGATCTGCTGCGTCGCCTGGCGCGAGCTCTCGGCGAGGCGCTGCACTTCTTCCGCGACGACCGCGAAGCCGCGGCCCGCGTCGCCGGCGGCGGCGGCCTGCATGGACGCGTTCAACG
>JAEZCR010000254.1 GCA_023433465.1 Pseudomonadota bacterium
TCTTGCGTAGATAGGCGGGCGTGACCGAGAGATTGACCGCGTCGCCGATGGCCTCGTGGAAGCCGTCGTGCGCGCCGTCCTGGAACAGCATCGGCTGGTCCTTGTACCAGATGTAGTAATAGACGTGCCCCAGCTCGTGGTAGACCGTGAAGAGATCCTCCTCGAGCGGACGGATGCACATCTTGATGCGCACGTCATCCTGGTCGTCCATGTCCCAGGCGCTCGCGTGACAAACTACTTCGCGGTCGCGCGGGCGCGTGAACATCGAGCGCTCCCAGAACTTCTGCGGCAGCGCCGGGAAACCGATCGAGGTGTAGAAACTCTCGGCCGACTTCACGATCCGGTTGGCGTCCCACTTCTGCGCCTGCAGCTGGCGATCCGCCGACTCGATGCTCGCGGCCGGGTAGGGCTTGAGCAGATCGTCATAGATGCGGTGCCACTGCTGCGCCCACATGTTGCCGAACAGGTGCGCGGGAACGGGCTTGCCGTCCGGCACCTTGTCCTTGCCGTAGCGCTGCGCGAGGCGCTTGCGCGCGTAGCAGTGCAGGCCTTCGTACAGCGGCTTCACCTGTTCGTAGAGCCGCGCGGCTTCCTTCTCGAACGCCGCCGCGTCCATGTCGTACCGCGACTTCCACAAAACGCCGACGTCCGCGAAGCCGAGCTCACGCGCGCCTTCGTTCGCGAGCTCGACGAAACGCTCGTACTTCGGACGCATCGGACGCGAGATCGAGTGCCAACCCGCCCACGCCTCGGTGAGCGCTTCGTAGTTGCGGCTGGTCGCGAGGATCTCGCTCAGATCGTCGAGATTCTTGCACCCACGCTTGCCGTCGGCGCCGTCCGGGCAATATTTGCCCTCGCCGTACATCGCCTCGAGGTTCGCGGAGATGTCCGCGAGCTCCGCGCGTTTGGCGGCATCGCTGGGCGCGGGCGCGCTCACACCGAGCTTGATGAGCTTCAACGACCGATCGACCGAAGGATCGACCTTGGCGCCGTCGAACTGCTTCGCTTCCGCGGCCTTGCGGCTGAAGAACTCCATGGAGCGTTCGGTCGCGCGCGCGTTCAGGAACTGCGTGTCGACGGTTATGTTCGTCGCCTGCGTGAAGCCCGCGGCGCTCGCCTCCTTGCTGATCGCCGTGAGCTCCTTGTTCACGTCGCTGATGAACTGCGCGCCTTCGATGCGGATCGGCGGTTCCGGGCCCTCGTTGGCCGGGCAACCCGCGAGCAGGCAGGCGGTGGCGGCGGCGAGCGCGGCGGCGCCGCGACGGTAGTTCGTGAAGCTCATTTGTGTTCTCCGATCCAGCCGCGCAGTCCGCGCGATATGAGCAGGATGAATATGCCGGCGCCGGCGCCGACGAGCGCCATCACCAGGAACTGTCCCGGCAGATCGGCGGCCTGCGAGCCGCCGACGTGGCCGCCCGCGAGACCCGCGATCAGGTTGCCGATCGCCGAACCCAGGAACCAGATCCCCATCATCTGGCCGACGAACTTCGGCGGCGAGAGCTTGGTGACGTTCGACAGGCCCACGGGCGACAGGCACAACTCGCCGAAGGTGTGAATGAGATAGGCGAGCAGCAGCCAGGTCGGGCCCACCTTGCCGTTCGTCGACACGACGAGCTCGGCCGCCCACATCATCACGAGGAACCCGACGCCGAGGAACACGAGGCCGAGCCCCATCTTCGCCGGCGCCGAAGGATCGAGATTGCGCGCGCCGAGCGCCACCCAGAACCAGGCGAAGAACGGCGCGAAGATGATGATGCACAGCGGATTGATCGACTGGTACCAGGCCGCGGGATGCACCGCTTCCGGAAACCACGAGCCGAGCAGCGAGCGGTCGGTGTAATCCTGGGCGAACAGATTGAACGTGGTCGCCTGTTGCTCGAACCCGCCCCAGAAGATCACCGCGCACAGGAAGAAGATCGCGATCACGCCGACGCGTTTGCGCTCCGCGGTAGTGAGGCCCGCGAAGAACAGCACGTAACCGAAGAAGAACACCGCGAGCGCGAGCATCGCCGCGCCGAAATACTGCGCGAGCTCGGTGATCGGCACCGGGCTGCCCTTGAAGTACATCCACGCGATGACCGCCGCGAGCGCCGCGAAGCCGCCCCACACGATCTGCCAGCGGCGCTTCTGCGTCGCGGGATCCGCCGCCGGCGGCGGCGCGCCCGCACCCTCGAGCCAGCGGCCGGTGAAGCGGAACAGCACCACGCCTAACAACATGAAAAGGCCGCAGCAGAAGAATCCGCCGCGCCAGTTCCAGGCCTCGCCGATCGTGCCGGCGACCAGCGGCGAGACGAACGCGCCAAGGTTGATGCCCATGTAGAAGATCGAGAAGCCCGCGTCGCGGCGCGCGCCCGGCTGACCTTCGTACAGCGAACCGACCATCGCGGAGACGTTCGGCTTCAGGAGGCCCACGCCGATGACGATCACCGCGAGGCCCAGGTAGAACACCGGCGCGGACGCCGGAAGCGCGAGGATGAAATTGCCGGCGGCGATGATGATGCCGCCATAGAAAACCGCGTTGCGCTGACCGATCAGCCGATCCGCGATCCATCCGCCCGGCACGCAGCCGAGGTACACCGAACCCGCATACAGGCCGTAGATCGCGCCCGCGGTTTCCTTGTCGAGTCCGAATCCCGGATTCGCCGCGCTGGTCGTCGCCACGAGGAACAGCACCAGCAGCGCGCGCATGCCGTAGTAGGTGAAGCGCTCGAAGAACTCCGTGCCAAAAAGGGTTACCAGACCGAAGGGATGTCCCAGGAACGTCTGCTTCGGCTGCGCCGGCGGAGCGGCGGCGGCCGTCATCGGATCACTCATTTTTCATGCCCTGATTCTTGTGGGCGCTGTTGCGCCGCGATGGGCCGAGTCTGACCCAATGGGAAGGGGGCCAGCAAGGAAAACGCCTGCCCCGCAGGGAGGTGCGCCGCGGGGCCAGGATCAGGCCTGGGCTTCTTCCTTTTCTTTCGCTTTTTCTTCCGCTTCCCGGGCTTCGCGCCGCATCTTCTGCATGAGGCGCGCCATGACGAGTCCGCCCTCGTAGAGCAGGTACATCGGCAGGGCCATGATGATCTGTGAAATGGCGTCGGGAGGCGTGAGGAAGGCCGCCACGATGAAAATGCCGATGAGCACGTACCCGCGGTTCTGGCCGAGCTTCTCCACGTCGACCAGCCCGGTGAGCACCAGCAACACGACGGCGACGGGCACTTCGAACGCGACGCCGAACGCGAAGAACATCGTGAGTACGAAGTCGAGATAACTCGCGATGTCGGGCGCGTAGGTGACGCCACCGGGCGTCGTGCCGATCAGGAACGGGAACATGACCGGGAACACGACGAAGTACGCGAACAGCACGCCGCAGTAGAAGAGCAATACCGAGGAAACCAGCAGGGGTACCGCGAAGCGCTTCTCGCGCCGGTACAGTCCGGGCGCGACGAATGCCCAGAGCTGGTACAGCACCACCGGCATCGCGGCGAAGAGCGCGACGTAGAACGACACCTTGAACGGCGTCATGAACGTCGAAACGACTCCGGTCGCGAGCAACGTGCTGCCTTCGGGCAGCTTGTCGATCAGCGGCTGGGCGATGATCGCGAACAGTTCGTTGGCGAAGATCGCGCTCGGGACGAACGCGATGAGCAACGCGATCATCGCCTTCAGGAGGCGGTTGCGCAGCTCGAGCAGGTGCGACATCAGCGTGCCTTCGGCCAGCTGTTCTTCCGGCTTCTCCTCGCTCACGGCTTCTGCTCGGGCGCGGCCGGCGGGGTAGTCAGATCGAGCTCGTGCTGTTCGTTCTGCGCGCCGGGTTCGACCGGTTCAGTGGGCGCGGCAGTCGCTTCCTGCGCCGCCTCGCGGTGCGAGGAATGCATGTGGTGGTCGGGTGGATAGAACTCCTCCTCGACTTCGGCTTCGGCGACCGGGGCGGGCGCCACCGAGGGTTGCGCGGAGGGAGTGGGCGGCACGGGCGGCGTCGGCGGTTGCGCGGCCGGCCCGGCCCTGGGATCGAGCGAGGTATCGATGCCCGGATCGATGTTCACCTTGCTCTCGAGGTTGTGAGCTTCCTCCTCGAGCTGCTCGCGGAACTGGCGCGCCATCGCCCGCGCGCGGCCGACCCAGCGCCCGATCTGTTGCGCGAGCTTCGGCAGCTTCTCCGGCCCGAGCACGATGAGCGCGAGCGCGAAGATCAGCAGCAGTTCTGTGAATCCAACCTCGAACATGGATTGATCCGCCGCGCGGATGAAAAGCCGACGAGAAGGTCAGCGCGCGGCGGAACGCGCGTCAGGCCTTGTTCTCGCTCTTTTCTCCATTCGGCGATTTCGTGGCATCGAATTCGGCGTCCGCCTTGAGCTGCTTGACCGACTCCTCGGCATCGCCTTCGCTCATCGACTTCTTGAAGCCGCGCACCGCGGAACCGAGATCGGAGCCGATCGTCTTGAGCTTCTTGGCCCCGAAGATGAGCAACACGACGACCAGAATGACGATCAGTTCTTTGAATCCAATTGGGCCCATGACCCGCTCCTGTGGGGGCTCGATGAAGAGCCCGGATGATAAGTCAACAGAGGTTGCAAACCTACGTAAAGTTCGCCCCGACGAGACCCGGATCACGCGTGTATCGCGTGTGTTAAGTCCTTGTCTGGAGCCAGAATGTGACCGGCCCGTCGTTCACGAGTTCGACGTGCATGTGCTCGCCGAATTCACCCGTGGCGACCTCACTGTGGCGTGCGCGCGCCAATTCCAGGACCCACGTGAAAAGCTCGCGTGCCCGGTCCTGGTCCTCCGCCGTGCTGAATCCCGGCCGCGTGCCCTTGTGCGTGTCCGCGGCGAGCGTGAATTGCGGCACGAGCAGAAGGCCCGCACCGATATCACGCAATGACAGATTCATGCGGCCGGCGTCGTCTTCAAAGATGCGGTACGTGAGGACGCGTTCGAGCAGGCGTTCCCCCTGTGCCACGTCGTCGCCTTTCTCGACGCCGAGCAGGGCGAGGATGCCACGGCCGATCGCCCCGACGGTGCGCGATTCCACCGTAACGGAAGCCCTGCTCACCCGCTGAATCAATGCGATCACGGTTCCGATTGTGCACGGTGGCAATTGCGCGCCCAAGTCCTTAATATCGCGGCCTGTTTTTGCCAGCCCCGGGGCGTTTTCAAGTCATGGCATCTCGCGTTCGGTCGATCGTCTCCCTGTCCGTTCTCGTTGCAGCTCTCGCTCCTTTCGCGGTCCACGCCCAGGATGCGGCTTCCCCAGATGCCAAGCGCGGCCAGGCCCTGGCCTACACCTGCAACGGCTGCCACGCGATTCCTAACTACAAGAACGTCTACCCGACATACTCGGTGCCGAAGCTGCGCGGCCAGCGCCCGGAATACCTCGTCGCGGCGCTCAAGGCGTACAAGAGCGGCGAGCGTTCGCACGGCACGATGCACGCGCAGGCCGTCTCCATGAGCGAGCAGGACATGGCCGACATCGCCGCGTATCTCGCGGGCCCGAACGTGCTGACCGAGTCGAAGAGCGACACGCCCGCCGCGAATCGCCCGAAGGCGAGCGAGACCTGCCTGCCCTGCCACGGCTCGAACGGCGTCGGCATCGATCCCACGTTCCCGACCATCGCCGGCCAGCATCGCGACTACCTCGCGCGCGCGTTGACCGACTACCGCCGCGGCGGACGCAAGAACGCCATCATGGCGGCGCCGAGCGCGACGCTCTCGGCGAAAGACGTCGAAGAACTCGCGGCGTACTTCTCGTCGCTGCCGGGTCTCGAGACCGTCCGGAAGAACCAGGTCGCGGCGAAGTAGTTTTCGCGGTCACCTGGCCGCGAGCTGTTTCTCCAGGAAGGTGACGATCGTCTTCTGGTAGAAGTCGCGGTTCGCTTTCTTCTTGAATCCGTGACCCTCGTCCTTCGCGGCGAGATACCAGACCTCTCCGCCGCGCGCGCGGATCTTGTCCACCATCTGGCGTGATTCCGACGCGGGTACGCGCGGATCGTTGAGCCCCTGCACCACGAGCAGCGGCTTGGAAATACGCGACGCGTTGGTGAGCGGCGAGATGCGCTGCAGATACTTGCGCATCGCGGGCAGCCGCTCGTCGCCGTACTCGGGACGACGCAGGTCGCGCCGGTAGGCGGACGTGCTCTCCAGGAAGGTCACGAAGTTGGAAATGCCGACCACGTCGATGCCGCCGCGCAACCGGTCGCCGAAGTGCACCATCGACGCGAGCGACATGTAGCCGCCGTACGAACCTCCCGAGACGAACACCCGCTTCGCGTCGAGATCGCGCTGCGCGCCGATCCACACCAGCAACGCGCCGATGTCCTTCACCGCGTCCTCGCGTTTGTCGCCGTTGTCGAGATTCAGGAAGGTCTTGCCGTACCCGGACGAGCCGCGCACGTTCGGCGTGATCACGACGAAGCCCATCTCGTTCACGAGGAACTGCGTGAATGGATTGAAGCCGGGAATCGCCTGCGACTCCGGTCCGCCGTGGATGTCGATCAGCACCGGGTGCGGGCCGGGCGACTTGCCGGGCTTCGGCCGATAGACGAACGCGGGAATGCGCCGATGCCCGCCGTTGGCGCGGTCCCATGTCGGGTAGCGCACGAGCTCGGCGGCCGCGAACTGCAGCGGATCGACCTGGCCGGCCTCGCTCTTCGTGTGGCGCACGACCGTGTTCGTCGCAAGCTCGACCACGTACACGTCGCGCGGAGATTGCGGACTCTCCAGCGACAGTGCGAGGCGGCTGCCGGTGCGGTCGAACGCGATGCGCCCGATGCGGCCGTCGGGCAGCGGCGGGAGACGCTCCGCGCGTTGCGCGAGATTCAGCACGGTGAGCTTGCTCACGCCATCCACGTTCGCCACCCACGCGAGGTGGCGGCCGTCGTCCGTCAGCGTGAAATTCTCGATGTCCCAGGGAATGTGGCCGGTCAGCGTCTCGACCGCGCCGGTCGCGAGATCGACGCGCTTGAGCTGTTCGAACTCGCCGCCGCGATTGGTGATCAGGTAGACGTTGCGGCCATCGGCCGCGAAACGCGCCTGCGACACGCTCGCGACATCGGATCCTTCGGACACCGGCGTGAGCGCCGCGGTCGCGATGTCCATCACGAACAGGTGCGATTCATTGGCCGAGACGAAGTTGTTGATGAGTAGTTTGGTGTCGTCGGGCGACCAGTCCTGCACCGACCAGTTCTTCTGGAATCCGTTGTAGACCAGGCGCGGCGGCGAAACGCCGGCGGGCTCGGCGATGAACAGGTCGTAACTCACACCGTCGCGGCCCGTGCTGTGAAAGGCGACGCGTCGTCCGTCGCGGCTCCACGCGAGTCCGCCCGCGAGACCCTTGCCGTCCGTGATCATGCGCACCGCGCGCGTGTTCAGGTCGAAGTAGTGGACCTGCGCGGCCTCGTTGCCGCCCGCGTCCTTGAGGAACGCGAAGCCGGTCGCGCCCTGCGTGCGCGGCGCGCGCGCGATGGTGATGGGCTCACGGTAGAAGGTGAGCTGTTCGCGCGCGCCCAGCGGCGCGGCCACGCGGTGCAGCTGATCGACTTCGCCGAAGCGTGTCGAAATCAGCAGGCCTCCGTCGGGCAGCCAGTCGACGAACGACGCGCCGCGCGAATTCATGTAGTCCTCGAGCCGGGCGGTGAGCGCCGAATCGACCGACGGAACATTGTCGAGCACGAGATTCCCGCGTTCTTCGACGGCGGCGAATGACGTGGCGCATGCGCCGAGCATGACAACTGTCTGGAGTATTTTTTTCATCATGCTGCTATGTTGCCGCAAGCCATGAATGCCGTCATGCCACGCCTGACGAGATTCGCCGACGGGATCACCGCCATCGACACCGAATACGTGCGCCCGCAGATGGACGCGGCCCACGTGGTGGTGGCGGGGACGCGCGCGGCCATCGTCGACACCGGGCCTAACACAGCGGTTCCGTTGATCCTGGCGGGCCTCGAACAGCTCGGCCTGTCGCCGGAAAGCGTCGAATTCCTGTTCCTCACGCACGTGCACCTGGATCATGCAGGCGGCGCGGGCCAGCTCATGCGCTCGCTGCCGAACGCCATCGCGGTGGTGCATCCGCGCGCCGCGCCGCATCTCATCGATCCCGCGAAGCTCATCGCGGGCACCCGCGCGGTGTACGGCGCGGAGCTCTACGACCGGCTTTATGGCGAAATCCTGCCGATCCCGCGCGAGCGGCTCGTCATCGCGCAGGACGGTCAGCGCTTCGATCTCGCGGGCCGCACGTTCGAGTGTGTGCACACGCCGGGGCATGCGCTGCATCACCAGGCCATCGTGGATTTCGGAACGGACAACGGCGCCACCAGCATCTTCACCGGCGACACCTTCGGCGTCTCCTACCGCGAGTTCGACACCGCACGCGGCGCATGGATCATGCCGACCACCACGCCGACGCAGTTCGATCCAACACAGCTCAAGTCGTCGATCAACCGTCTCATGCAGTTCCGCCCGCGCCGGCTCTATCTCACGCATTACAGCGAGGTGAGCGACTGCGCGCGGCTCGCCAACGACATGCTCGACGCGATCGACGCGTTCGTGCGCATCGCGCGCGCCGCGGGCCCAGGCGCCGTGCCGAGGATCCAGGCGGGGCTGCGCGAGCTCGCCCATGAATCGTTGCGCGCGCACGGCTGCACGATGAGCGCAGACGAGATGGACGCGATACTGACGAAGGACTTCGAGCTCAACGCGGCGGGACTCGACGAGTGGCTGCAACGGGAGGCCGGCTGAATGAACTATCTATTTCTCAAGGCGCTGCACGTCGTGAGCGTCGTGCTGTTCCTCGGCAACATCATCACGGGTGTCTTCTGGAAGGTGCACGCGGATCGCACCGGCGACCTGCGCGCCCGCGCGCAGGCGCTCGACGGAATCATCCGCAGCGACCGTGTCTTCACGACACCGGGCGTGTTCCTGATCATCGGCACCGGAGTCTGGCTCTCGTACATCGGCAATCTACCGATGCTGCGGACGTTCTGGATCGGCTGGTCGCTGGTCTTGTTTGGAATTTCGGGCGCCGCGTTCATGGCCGCGGTCGCGCCGTTGCAGAAGAAAATGCTCGCGAATGTCAGCGCCGGCCTTGGGGGCAATTGGGACGAGCCCGCCTACCAGCGGATGTCGCGCTCGTGGGCCATCTGGGGCGGCGTCGCGACTCTGGCGCCGCTCATCGCGGTATTCCTCATGGTGATGAAGCCGACGTGAGGCCGTATGATCGCGCCCCATGCCAAGACTTCACGTTCCCCAACCACCTAGCCGCCCGGGCGACAAGCCGGATTTCAGCTACGTAGAGCTGTCTCCGGCCGGCGCGATCCACAAGCCGGACGTCAACGCGCGCGCGCGCGACATGGAAGACGTCGCGGTCGGCCTCGTGCGCGTACTCGACGACAAACACGAGCCGGTCGGTCAATGGAATCCGCGCCTCGAAGCGGAGGATCTCCAGGTCGGCCTGCGCCATATGCTGCTCACGCGCATCTTCGACGACCGCATGCAGCGCACGCAGCGCCAGGGAAAGATCTCCTTCTATATGCGCTCGTACGGCGAAGAGGCCATCGCGGTCGCGCAGGCGATGGCGCTGCAGCCCGGTGACATGTTGTTTCCGTCGTATCGCCAGCAGGGCATCTACATGGTGCGCGGCAAGCCGCTGGTCGATCTCATGTGCCAGCTGCTCTCGAACACGCGCGACATGTGCAAGGGACGCCAGCTCCCGGTGATGTACCACTGGAACGCGGGGCGCATCTTCTCGATCTCCGGCAACCTGACTACCCAGTTCCCGCAGGCGGTGGGCTGGGCGATGGCCGCGGCGATCCGCAACGAGGATCACATCGCGTGCACGTGGATAGGCGAGGGCTCGAGCGCCGAGGCGGACTTCCATCACGGCCTGCTGTTCGCGTCCGTCTACCAGGTGCCGGTGATCATGAACATCGTCAACAACCAGTGGGCGATCTCGACGTTCCAGGGCACCGCGGGCGGCGAGCAGCGTTCGTTCGCGGCGCGCGGTC
>JAEZCR010000268.1 GCA_023433465.1 Pseudomonadota bacterium
CACACCGGTGGCCGTCACCGCGTTGAGCGCCGCGGCGCTCGAACGCCAGCAGATCGTCGGCACGACCGATCTCGACAAGGTCGCGCCTAACTTGCAGTTCCACAGCTACGGAACGCTGACCGGCAACAACTCCGCCGCGCAGGTGTTCATCCGCGGCATCGGCCAGACGGACGCGACGCCCGCGGTGGATCCGGGCGTGGGCATCTACATCGATGACGTGTACATGGGACGCGCGGTCGGTGGCGCCATGGATTTCCGCGACATCGCGAGCGTGCAGATCCTGCGCGGACCGCAGGGCACGCTGTTCGGACGCAACACGATCGGCGGCGCGGTGCTGCTCACCACGAACGCGCCGGGTGATGACGCCGGCAACACGATCCGCGTCGGCGTCGGGCAGGACAACCTGCGCGAGCTGTTCGGCGCGTTCGACATTCCGATGGGTGATACCTTTTCCGCGCGCATCGCGGTGGGTGCCCGTCAGCGCGACGGTTACGTCGAGCGCGTGTTCGACGGCAAGGACCTCGGCGACGAGGACATGTACACCGGCCAGATCGGCTTGCGCTGGAAGCCGAGCGAGGCCTTCTCGCTCACCCTGCGCGGCGACTACACGAAGGAAGACGAGAACGGCTCGCCCTTCGTGTTCCAGTCCATCAACGAAGCGCAGACGTTCGTCGGCGCGGCCAGCCAGGCCGCGGGCTGCCCGAACATGCTGGATCCCCTGCCACCGCCGGTGCTCGTGGGTCCGCTCGCCGACCCGCGTTGCGGCAACGATGCGCAGGGCCTCGGACCCTTCACGAACGGCGGCACGTACACGGCATCGAGCACGCTCGAGAACGTGGGCGGATCGCTGATCGCCGACTGGCAGGTCAACGATGTTCTGACGCTCAAGTCCATCACCGCGCAGCGCAAGCTCGAATGGACCGGCACGCGTGACGCCGACAACACGCCGCTGCTGATCCTGCACACGAACTACGACAGCGAAAGCAAGCAGTTCAGCCAGGAACTGCAGGCGCAGATCGACACGTCGCGCTTCGACGGCGTGGTCGGTGCTTACTACTTCGACGAGGATTCCTTCGACCGGCTGCTCGTGCCGCTGGGCAATCCGGGCAGTTCGTATGACACGCAACGCGTGTCGATGGACGCGGAGGCGCGCGCGGCCTTCACGGAGTGGACGTTCAAGATCACGGATGCCTTCAGTGCGAGCGCCGGTGTGCGTTACACGAAGGAGACCAAGGGTCTGCAGGCGGCCATGTTCAACGTGTCGCCTGCGACGGCGCCGGAACCGGCGATTCCGACCAACCTGTGTCCGTTCGCGGGACCGCCGCCGACCCAGACGGGTTGCCTGTTCCTCACCACGAACCGCTTCGAGCGTGAGTTCTCCTCGACCACCAAGTCGGCGAGCGCGCAGTACCGCTTCAACGAACGCGTGATGACGTACCTGAGCTGGGCGGAAGGCTTCAAGAGCGGTGGCTTCAACCAGCGCTACAACGCCGCGCCTCCGGGCAACGCGCCGATCTCGTTCGGCGCCGAGACCGCGGAGACCTTCGAGCTCGGATTCAAGCTCGATCCCACCGACACGTTGCGCCTCAACGTCGCGGTGTTCACCACCGACTACGACGACATCCAGATGACGTACCGGTTGGGCGTCGTGCCGCTGCTGTTCAACGCGGGCGTGGCCTCGATCGACGGCGCGGAGCTCGAACTCGAATACGTGCCGACGCCGGAATTCCGGCTGGACGCGAGCCTCGGTTATCTCGATTCGAAGTTCGACGAGATTACTCCGCCGCCGCCGTTCGGTCCGGTGACGCCGACCGCGACGGCCACGTTGAACAGCCGGCTGCCGTTCACGCCGGAGTGGCAGGGACATCTCGGCATGTCCTACGAGTTCCACGTCGCGTCGAACTGGGGTCTCACGCCGCGTATCGACGTGAGCTACACCGACTCGCAGTTCTTCGATGCGGGCAATTCGGTCGAAGTCGCGCAGAACGATGCAATCACTCTCGTGAACGCCTCGATCGCGTTGACGTCGGACGACGACAAGTGGCGCTTCGTGCTGAGTGGCAACAACCTCACGGACGAGCTCTACCCGGTGGCGGGAACTTCGTCGCTCACCACTGCGTCCGGCTACGCGGAGATCATCTACGCGCGTCCGCGAACGGTTGCGGTGAGCGCGACGTTCAACTTCTGAGGATGTCCATCTGAGAAAGGGATCGGCGCTGCTGGCTCGATCGTGACGGAATGTCCCCCTCGATTCCGAGTGCAATCGGGCAGAGGCGGTGGCGCTGTTACTATATGCAGCGAACATGTCGAAGCAGCGACCGATCCCTTGTTTTTTCATGCGCGGCGGCACGTCGCGCGGCCCCTTCTTTCGCGCGAGCGATCTCCCGTCCGACATTCCGACGCGCGACCGCGTGTTGCTCGCCGTCATGGGCTCTCCCGATGCGCGGCAGATCGACGGTCTCGGCGGCGCGGATCCGCTGACGAGCAAGGTCGGAATCGTCGCGCCCGGCAAGGGTGAGGGCGTCGATCTCGAATTCCTGTTCGCGCAAGTTTCGATGCGCGAGGCCCTGGTAGACACCACGCCCAACTGCGGCAACATGCTCGCGGCCGTCGTGCCGTTCGCGATCGAAAGCGGCATGGTGCCCGCGAAGCAGGGCACGACCACGCTGCGTGTGCTGACGCTCAACACCGGCACGTTGTCCGACATCGAAGTGCAGACGCCCGAGGGGCGCATGGAATATTCGGGCGCGGCGCGCATCGACGGCGTTCCAGGCACGGCCTCGCCCGTGAACATCAGCTTCCTCGACACCGCGGGATCCGTGTGTGGGGCGTTGTTGCCGACCGGCAACCTGGTCGACCGGTTCGACGGCGTCGAAGTCACCTGTATCGACAACGGCATGCCCGTCGTGATCATGCGCGCGCAGGATCTCGGCGTGACCGGATACGAGACGCGCGACGAGCTCAACAAGAACGTCGCGCTCAAGCAGCGCATCGAGTCGATCCGGCTGCAGGCGGGTCCCGCGATGAAACTCGGCGATGTCGCGAAGAAGGTCGTGCCGAAGATGTGCCTGGTGGCGCGGCCACGCGCCGTCGATGGAGGAGCGGCAGGTCACATAACTACCCGCACCTTCATTCCGCACGACTGTCATTCCGCGGTCGGGGTGCTCGGCGCCGTGACGGTGGCGACGGCCGCGGTGACGCCGGGCACGGTCGCCAACAGCGTCGCGCAGATACCGCCGGGCGCGCGCAAGGAATTCTCGGTTCAACATCCCACGGGTGAATTCACCGTCACGCTCACGATGAGTCCTTCGAATCCCGCGGAGGTCGCGAGCGCCTCGCTGCTGCGCACCGCGCGGCTCATCATGCGCGGCGAAGTGATGATCCCCGCGGACACATGGAAAGCAGGCACATGATGGGCAAGTCCGGAATCGCAATACGCAACATCAGACGCGCGCCCGCCGAGGCGGTGGCCGCGCTCGGCCAGTTTGGCGTCGCCACGATCCACGAGGCGATGGGGCGCAAGGGCCTGCTCGCTCCGTACATGCGGCCTATCTACACGGGCGCGCGCGTGTGTGGCACGGCGCTCACGGTCTACGAACATCCCGGCGACAACTGGATGCTGCACGTGGCGGCGGAGCTGCTGCAGGACGGTGACGTGGTCGTGATGGCGCTGTCCGCGCCCGACGATCACGGCATGTTCGGCGACCTGCTCGCGACGTCATTCCGTGCGCGAGGTGGCAAGGGCCTGGTCATCGACGCCGGCGTGCGGGACATCTCGGAACTGGCCGGGATGAACTTCCCCGTGTGGTCGAAAGCCGTGCACGCGAAGGGCACCGTGAAAGCGAACGTGGGCTCGGTCAACGTGCCGATCGTCTGTGCGGGCGCGGAAGTGAATCCGGGCGACGTCATCGTGGGCGACGACGACGGCGTCGTGGTCGTACCGGCCGCGAAGGCGGCGGAAGTCGCCGCGGCCGCGAAGGCGCGCGAGGACAACGAGACTTCCAAGCGCAAACGGCTCGCGGCCGGAGAACTCGGCCTGGACATCTACGACATGCGCGGCAAGCTCGCGGCGGCGGGTTTGAAGTACTTCGATTCCGCCGACGACGTGAAATGAACCCGGCAAGTTGAACCCACCTAGTTGAAACCAGAGATGGCCCGCGACCCCAACAAATCCTGCCTTCCCCCCGACCCGAATCCCGTCAAGCCGGGCATCGAACTACCGCCGGGCGCCTGCGACGCGCACTGCCACGTATTCGGTCCGGCCTCGAAGTTCCCGTACGCGGCGGACCGCAGCTACACGCCGCCGGACGCGCCGGTCGAACACCTGCGCAGATTGCACGCGCACCTCGGGATCAGCCGCGCGGTGATCGTGCACGCGAGCTGCCACGGCAGCGAAATGGACGTCACGCTCGATGCCATTGCCTCGAGCGGCGGGCTCTACCGCGGCGTCGCGGTGGTCGAGGACGCGATCACCGACCGCGAGCTCACGCGATTACACGAGGGCGGGATCCGCGGCATCCGCTTCAACTTCGTCAAGCACCTGGGCGGCGTGCCGGATCTCGCGGTGTTCTACCGGCTGCTCGCGCGCATCAAGCCGATGGGCTGGCACATCGTGCTGCACTTCGACGCCGGCGACCTCATCGAGCAGCGTGAACTGCTCGCGCGCATCGATGTGCCGTTCATCATCGATCACATGGGACGGGTGAAGGCGGCCGAAGGCCTCGCGCAGGCGCCGTTTCAATCGCTGCTGGACTTGTACCGCGGCAATCCGCTCGCGTGGATCAAGATCTGTGGCGCCGAGCGCGTGTCGGTCGGCAAGCGGCCTTTCCGCGATGCGGTGCCGTTCGCGCGGGCGCTCGTCGAGATCGATCCGGACCGTTTGCTCTGGGGCACGGACTGGCCGCATCCGAACATCACGAAGGACATGCCGAACGACGGCGAGCTGGTCGACTTGTTAGTCGAGATCTGCCCGGACCCCGCGGTCCGCGCGCGCATCCTCGTCGACAATCCGACCCGCATGTACTGGAGCTGACGTCATGAGCACACCGCGGATCGGGTTCCTCGGATTCGGTGAAGTCGGTCAGCGGTTCGCGGCGGACCTGCGCGCGCGGGACGGCTTTCTGGAACTCTCGGCGTTCGATCTGCTGCTGCACCAGGCCGCGGCTGGAGAGGCCATGAGGAAACACGCCGCGGCGAACCGCGTCGAAGCGCTCACGCACGTGGCGGGGCTTTCCGAGACCCCGGATCTCATATTCAGCGCAGTGACCGCGGACCAGACGCTGGTCGCGGCGCAATCGGTCGCCGCCTCATCGCTCGCGGGCAAGTGGGTGGTCGATCTCAACTCCGCATCGCCGGCGACCAAGATCGAGTGCGCGGCCGTCGTGCAACGCGCGGGCGGGCGGTACGTCGAGGCCGCGGTGATGACCTCCGTGCCCCCGCACGGCATCCGCGTGCCGATACTGCTGGGCGGACCGCACGCGAAGGAGGGCGAAGACCTGCTGCGCTCACTCGGGTTTTCGGTGGAAATAGCCTCGCTGGAGTACGGCGTGGCGTCCGCGATCAAACTGTGTCGCAGCGTGATCATCAAGGGCCTCGAGTCGATCGTCGTCGAGAGTTTCACGGCCGCGCGGGCGTTCGGGGTCGAAGGGCAGGTGCTCGCCTCGCTCAGGGAGACCTATCCGCAGTTCGACTGGGAGAAGCAGGGGGACTATCTGTTCTCGCGCGTGATCCAGCACGGCAAGCGGCGCGCCGAGGAAATGCGGGCGAGTGCGCAGATGATCGATGCGTCCGCGGTGCGCGGCACCATGGCCGCGGCCATTGCATCGCGGCAAGACTCGGTCGCGCGTTTGCGCGCGAAAGGGGCATTCGCCGAGCCGCTGCAGATGCGGGGCTGGCGCGAGCGCGCGGACGAATTCCTTGCCGCGGCGCCGGCATCGGTCGAGTAGTGAGGTACCGGGACTAACTTCTCGCGTTATGATGCCCCGCTTCGCCGGCCTCCGGTCGGTGAAGTAGAGAAGCAATCAAAACGAATGGGATAAGGAGTTCCAGATGATGAAGAAAGGATTGACCGCGGCGGCGTTGGCCGTCTGCGTGCTGGCGGTCCCGGCCGAGCCTGCGCAGGCCGCGGAACCGGGCTTCCGCGGATCGTTGCTCGAGTCGCTGACCGGGCCCCCGG
The DNA here is from genome assembly GCA_023433465.1 of Pseudomonadota bacterium. Classification (GTDB taxonomy): domain Bacteria; phylum Pseudomonadota; class Gammaproteobacteria; order Steroidobacterales; family Steroidobacteraceae; genus CADEED01. Next base: position 6,176 of record JAEZCR010000268.1, read on the forward strand.
GGCCACGGCCGCCGCCGAGACTAGGCTCGGATCCCGAGACGAACCCGCCGGGACCGAGGCCGCCGCCGAAGTTCGATGGCTCGGACCCGGTGACGAATCCGGGCAACGAGGGGCCGGATCCGCCGATCGGTTGATGCGAATTCACGAGAGGTAGAGTTCGGAAGGGCCGCGGGGAGTAGATTCTCCGCGGTCCCTTCTTCCAGAGGAGAGTTGATGATCATCGATTGCCACGGCCACTACACCACGGCCCCCGAGCCGCTCAACGCCTGGCGCAAGCAGCAGACCGAGGCGCTGAAGGCGCCGGCGCTCGCGCCCGCGAAAGGCAGCATCACGATCAGCGACGACCAGATCCGCGATTCGCTCGAGAACGCGCAATTGAAACTGCAGCGTTCGCGCGGCACGGACGTGACGATTTTTTCACCGCGCGCGAGCGCGATGGGCCACCACGTCGGCAACGCGACGACGAGCGAACACTGGACCGAGCACTGCAACGAACTCATCCACCGCGTGTGCACGCTGTATCCGGAGAACTTCATCGGTGTGTGCCAGCTGCCGCAGTCGCCGGGCGCGGATCCGCGCGGCGTGATCCCCGAACTCGTGCGCTGCGTCGAGGAGTTCGGATTCGTCGGCTGCAACCTGAATCCCGATCCGTCGGGCGGGAAATTCTCCGAGCCGCCGCTGACGGACAAGTGGTGGTACCCGGTGTACGAGAAGCTCTGCGAGCTCGACGTGCCGGCGATGATCCACGTG
>JAEZCR010000296.1 GCA_023433465.1 Pseudomonadota bacterium
CGGTCGGCTTCGGCAATCCGCCCCAGGGCGCGGTCGCCGGATCGTTGTCGAGCGTGCAGGCGAGCCCGAGCGAGCAGTAACGGCAGCTGTTGCCGGGATAACCCAGCTTGTCGAGCACCGCGAAGTAGCGCGGCGAAAGTTGTTTGGCCGAGATGTAGGCCGACCACCACTGGTTGCTGATCAGCGGTATGTCGAGCGCGTGGAAGATCTCGTGCGGCGTATCGGCCTGCGCGATCGCGAACGGCTCGCCGTTGTCGATCACGCGCCGCCGCAGGTCCGCGACGAATTGCCGCTGGTGCGCGGTCGCGTCGGCCGTGCAGGCGAGATCCTTGCGGCTGCGTTGTCCGCTCACTTGAACACTCCCATTTGCTCGAGCTCGACCAAGCGCGCTTCGGACACGCCGCAGATCTCGCGGGCGATCCGCGCGTTGTGCTCGCCCATGTTGGGCGCGCGGAACGGAACGCCGCCCGCGCGCGAAAAATCGATCGGTGTGCGCATGTGTCCGAACTCGCCGAGCAGCGGATGCGGCAGCGGGACCAGCGCGCCGCGCGCGCGGATCTGCGGGTCGCGTTCGAACAGGTCCGCCATGTCCTGCACGGCGCCCGCGGCAATGCCCATGTTCTGCAGGTATTCCGCGGCCTCGACGTCGCGGCGCGACACGCACCAGGCGGACATTGCCGCCTCACGCGTGTCCGCATCGGCGGCGGCGAGTCGTTCGGAGCGCGCGAATGTCTGCCATTGTTCGGCGGTGTGGAACGTGACGGCGATCCAGCGATCGGCGTCGCGGGTTCCGTAGACGCCCTGGTGAAAGACGCGCGGATCGGAATTGCCGGGGCGCGAGCCCGACGCGCCCGGCAGGAACGCATCGCGCATCTGCTGCACGCACAACTCGTACATCGACGCGTCGATGTGGCAGCCGCGGCGATGCGACTCACGGTGCTCGAGCGCCGCGATCACGGCGGCGGCCATCGCGAAGGGCAGGATCACGTCGCCGTAGGGCGCCGCGCTCGGGATCACGGGCGGACGGTCGAGCCAGCCCGTGAGATAGGTGCGTCCGCTCAGCGCCGCGCCGGTGCCGTCGACGCCCCAGCTCTTGGCGAGCGGGCCGGTCTGTCCGTACACGCTGCCGGACACCATGATCAGCCCGGGATTGCGTTCCGCCAGGCGCGGATAGTCGAGGCCTAACTTTTCGAGCGTGCCGGGAGAGAAGTTCTCTACCACGACGTCGGCCCAATCGATCAGCGGATCGAGCAGTTCGCGGCTCGCGGGCTGCTTGAGATCGAGTGAGAGGCTCAGCTTCGAGGTGTTGAGATGCGCGAACCACGGCTTGTCGTCGAGGTTGCCGGCGCGCGACGCGCTTACCTGGACGTCGAGCCGCGACAGGCACGGACGCGTGCGCGATTCGAGCTTGACGATATCCGCGCCGAGGTCGCCCAGCGTCTTGGTGGTGATGGAGCCGACCAGCGCCCACGAGAAATCCAGCACGCGCACGCCGGACAACGGGCCGCGCGCCGCGACGTTGGAGCGCACCGCGGGCGGCGGTGCCGTCTGCGGTGCGGAAATGACCTTGAGGAAGCGGCCCGGTTCGCGGCCGGACGGCGTGTCGCGCCAGAAGCCGCGCGCTTCGAGATGCGCATCCGCGAGCACCGCGGCCGGCGTGGCGACGACGGTCGCGTTGATGCCGCGCCGTCGGCCTTCGTCGGCGATCTCGGCGCAGGTGCGTGTCTTGAAAAACGCCTCGATCGCCGATTCCCAGCGCGCGCGCGTCGCCGGGTCGAGCGTCGAACGGTTGTACGTTTCCCAGTTCACGCCCGCCAGCGGATTGTCTACGCCGCAGGCGTCCATCCAGTCGCTGAGACCCTGGTTCGCGGGCGCGCCGAAACGTCCGGTCATGAGCGAGTGGAAGCAGTAACCGTCCTTCAACTCCCAGATGCAGCGCACGGTTGCGCGGCCGTAGTTGAGCGCGCCACCGGCGCGGCCCAGCAGGCGGCGGTCGAACTGCCACACGAGCGCGCCGTTCACGTTGCGCGAAAACGCGACTTCCTGCGTCGAGATGTCGACGTGTTGTCCCAGTCCGCTGCGGCGGCGCTCGGCCAGCGCGGCCAGCGCGCCGACCGCGGCGACCATGTCCGCGTGAAATTCGCAGGCATCGAGCGCTTCCTTGACCGGCACGCGATCGAGATCGCCGACCAGGCGAAGGATGCCGCCGGTGGCTGATGCCACGAGCTCCGAGCCGCGCCAGTGCCGGCGCGGGCCCGAACTGCCGAACGTGCTGACGGACACGTGGACGAGGCGCGGATTCGCCGCCTCGATCTGCGCGCGCGAAAGTCCGGTCTCCTCGATGCGCGCGAGTCCGAGATTCTCGACGAGCAGGTCCGCTCCGGCGAGGTCCGTCGCGCGCAGCGCCGAATCGCACCGGACGACGTCCGCGCCGAGATCGCGCAGGAAACGCGCGAGCGGAAGTTCGTACGACTGGCGCCACGCGAGGACGCGAATGTTTTCCAGCAGCTTCATGAAGATTTCTTGAGCTCGCGCATGAAATGCATCACCTCTGTCACCGCTTCGGCCGAGATCGCGGGCGGCTGGCGGGAGAGCAACAACGCCGGCACGCCGGACTCGCGCAGCGCGCGCATCTGGCGCGCGATTTCCCAGGGTAGTGCTTCGTCCTGTTCGCTGAGCCAGACGAGCACGGCGTCGGCGCGTTGATCGAGCGCGTTGTCGGCGAGCCAGCGCGCGTTCCGGCGCATCGCGAGCGCGGGCGATTGGAACCGCCGGGATTCTTCGGCGATCGCCGCGAGTGGTTCGCGCTCGCCGCGCTCCGCCGCGCCCGACGCCTCGGTGAGTTCTAGCACCACGCAGGCGCCGCAGGCCTCGACGGCCAGGTGCAGCTGGTCGTCGGGCGGCGGATCGCCGGCGAGCACCACGCGCTTCGGCAGGTGCAGCAGCGAGGCCTGCGCGAGCCACTGCCGCGCGCCCGCGTCGAAGGATTCACGCCAGTCGCAGCCCGCCGCGAAATCGAACGACCACGCATCGCTGCCGCGCAGCGGCGCGGGTAGCTGGCGCTGCGCCTTGACGGCCTGCACGAGTTCCGCGCGCCGCTGCACGCGGCCGAACGCCGCTGCGAGTCGTTCGGGCGCGCTGCCGAGTTGCATGGCGAGGAGTCGGGTGGAGTCGAGCGTATGTTCGAAGCTGAGCGCGCGATCGAGGCCCGCGATGTCGTAGAGCAGGGGACGCGGCCCCGCGCACACGCCGCGGCGCCGCAGCTCGCAGACGTAGTAGTAGAGCCGCTGGGTGCTGTCGTCGCCGCGCGAGAAGATCACCGCATCGAGATGGTCGAGCGACTCGTTCAGCCACTGCTCGGCGATCGAGCGCAGCGCGGGCGCGAACGACGACTCCACGAACCGGTCCGCGGCCGGCGTCGCCGCGTCCCCGAGTCCACGCAGCCGCACCGGCAGCGCATTCGCCGCGAGTATCAGCGCCACCGGTATGTCGCCGCCGACGTAGCCGACGACGCGCTGGCCGTTCGCGGCCGCGGCGCGCGCCACGCTCTGCGGGTCCTGCCGCAGGCTGACCAACGAGTTCGCGAATCCGTCGGAGATGTTCATCGCGTTCACGTCAGCCACATGGGCAGCGCGAGGGCCATGCCGGGAATCGCGATCAGCATCGCGAGGTGCACGAAGTCGGCGGCGAGAAACGGCAGCACGCCCTTGAACACGCGGCCGATCGAGATGTCTGGCGCGATGCTGTGCATGACGTACAGGTTGATGCCGATCGGCGGATGCACGAAGCCGATTTCCATCGTGCGCACGAAGAAGATGCCGAACCAGATCGGCGAGATGCCGAGCGCGGTCGTGATCGGCAGCAGGATCGGCGCGGTCAGCAGCATGAGCGCGAGGCCGTCGAGCACCGAGCCCAGCAGCAGCAGCAGGACGGCGATGGCGATGACGGTCGCCGTGGGTCCGCTGTTCATGCCGTGCACGAGCGCGGCGATCTGCTCGGCCAGGCCCGTGAAACTCATGAACGCCGCGAAGACCAGCGCGCCGATGATGACCACGTACAACATGCCGCTGGTCCGAAGCGTCAACGCGAGCGCTTCGCAGAACGAGCTCCAGGTCAGCCGCTTGCGCACCGCGCACAGGATCAATGACAGCGTCGCGCCGATGGACGCCGCCTCGGTGGGCGTGAACCAGCCCACCGCGATGCCGATGAGCACGATCGCCACCATCGTCACTAGGTCGAGCACGCGCAGAATGGCCGCGCCGCGATCGCGCCACGACACGCGCTCCGAGGGCGGGGCGATCGCGGGACGGATCCGGCACAGCAACACGATCACCGTCATGTAGAGCAGGGCCTGCGTGATCACCGGGATGATCGCCGCGGTGAACAACGTGCCGATGGATTGTTCGGCGATGATGCCGAAGACGATGAGCGCGCCCGAGGGTGGCGTGAGCGAGCCGAGCGTGCCGCCCGCGGCCACCGAACCGGCCGCGAAGGCCGACGAATAGCCGCGCCGGCGCATCTCGGGCAGGCCGATCTGTCCCATCGTCGCGGCGGTCGCGAGGCTCGAGCCGCTCACGGCGCCGAATCCAGCGCACCCCGCGATCGTCGCGAGCGCCATGCCGCCGCGCCTATGACCGACCATGCTGGAGGCCGCGCTGAAGAAGTCGCGGCTCGCGCCGGCGGCGAAACAGAAGTTGGCCATGAGCAGGAACAACGGCAACACGCCGAGCTCCACGCGCGTCACCGTCTCGAAGAAGACGACGCTGCTCTTGATCAGCGCGGGCTCGGGGCCGATCAGGATGACGAGACCCACGAGTCCCACGACGCCCATCGCGACGCCGATCGGAACACCGAGCGCAAGGAGTGCCAGCAGCGCGCCGACGCCGATTGCGCCGCTCACGTCGCGTTCTCCGACCGAACTTGTTTCGGCTGGAAGGCGAGGCGCAGGAACGTCACCGTGAGCGCGGCCCCGGTGAGCGCGACGATGGCGCGCAGCGGGCGGAACGGCAGGCTCAGCACCTCGGATTTCTCGAACGTGTCCCAGTACTCGATCGCGAGCCAGGTGCCGCCCGCGCACATGGCCGCGAAGAACAGTCCCGAGAGCACGGAGGCGGCGCGGGCTATCTTCTCGCGCGCTCCCCCGGGGAGCCGCTCCGTGAGCATGTGCACGGCCGCGTGCGCGCCGCGCTGCGTGGCGATCAGCATCGCGGCGCAGGCCGCGGGCACGATCGCCGCCTGGACCAGCTCGATCGCGCCCATCACGGGGACGCCGATGTGACGCCCGATGACGGCAGTGGCCTCGACCACCATCATGCCGAGCAGGCCGGCGGAACCCACGTAGAACAGCGGCCCGCGCCGTGTTCCATTCTGCGTGTTCACTGTATCCATGCGCGGCCTTCCCGGTATTCGAGTGAGATCGGCCCGAGGCCCGCGGCCGCGGAGATTTCGCGCACGTAACGCATCACCCCTGGCGCCTCGGATTCCGCGCACACGCGCGGCCGGCCCGGGGGATCGACGTGCAGCGGAATGAAACCGGCGGCGTATGTGCCGTCGGCGCGCAGGCGCACGCAGCCGAGCATGGCGTTGACGGCTTCCGGATGAAATGGCGCGAGGTAATAAGCGGGATCCGGGGTGAATCCGAAGATCTCGCGGCGGCGACGCGCCCACTCGGCGCGCGCTGGATCGTCGGTGTCCGGGCTCAATGCGCGCGTGACCACGCAGCCGTTACCGAGCCCGTGAAATATCGGCTTGCCGCGGTGGATCTCGATACCGCGCAGGATGTGCGCGTGATGGCCGATCACGACGTCGGCGCCGGCATCGATGGCCGCGTGCGCGACGGCGCGCTCGTAGGGCGCGAGCACCGCGGGCGTGTGCACGATGCCCTTGTGCAGGGCCACGATGACGAATTGGGCGGCGGCGCGCGCCGCGCGGATGTCCGCGGCCATGTCCGCGAGCGAAGCTTCGTTCGGCGTGGAAAGCGGCGCGCGCGGATTGATCGTTGAGCCATCGGCGGTGTCGATGCGCACGTACGCGCAGCCGGGGCGCGTGGCTGTCGCCCAGGCGTCCTCCGGTCCGACGCAGTTGTAGCTCAGCACGCCGATGCGTGTATCCCCGCCGTCGATGAAGCAGGGACGCCGCGCGGCGGTGATATCGGCGCCGACGCCGCACGACGCGACTCCCGCGGCATCGAGCGCGGCGACGGTATCGGCGATGCCTTCGGCGCCGCAATCGGCGATGTGATTGCCCGCGAGCGTGACCGCCTGGAACCCGGCGCGACGGATGGCGGGCACGTTGTCGGGATCGGCGCCGGGCGCGGCGATGTCGCTGCGCAGGCGCGCCGCCGCGCGGGTATGCGGCACCTCGACGTGCCCGATCGCGACGTTTGCCGCGCGCAGGGCAGGGGCGATCCCGTCGAGCCAGTAATCAGGCTGCGGTACGTCGAGAATCAGATCGCCGGAGAAGACCAGGTCGACGTCGCTCATGGAAGGTTAAGCGCGCCCCTCGCAAATTGGTTTGTAGTGTCAACCATTCTAGTACTACCACCAATCGCCCGGCCGAGTCGAGCGGGAAGAGCCCGGCTTTGTCAGTCGGGGTCGTGCAGCCGGCGCAGCAGCGCGATCAGCGTGCGCAGTTCCTGGTCGGTGTAGCGGCTGACGAACTAGCGCTCGTGGTCGATCATGTCCTTCTTGAGCGAACGGCAGGCGCGTGTGCCGTTCGCGGTGAGGAAAATCCCCTGCCGGCGGCGATCGTCGGTCGAACGTTTGCGCGTGACCCAGCCGGCGTCTTCCATGCGGTCGATGAGCGAGACCACGCTCGCCTTGTCGATGCCGAGCTGATTGCCGATTTCTATCTGCGCGATACCCGGATTGGCATGCGCGAGCAGCAGGGCGCTGAACACGCCGGGGCGAACGTAGCCTTCGGCGACGTTGCGGTTGAAGTCGCGCCACAACGCGATCTGCGCCCTGCGGATATTGAAGCCGAGCAGGGTCGGCAGGCAGTCGAGGTCGATGCCGAGGGTCGACTGCGCGCGTAAATCGGCGTTTTGTCTGGAAGTCTTGCTGCTAGCCATGGTGCCTCGCCGTTGCGCGGGCAAACCTACTCGACCCCCGGAGGGCGGTCAAACAGCAGGGCCGCCGGGGCCGCGTGTGAGCGGTAACGTTGGTGGAGCAGATAGTTGGCAGTACGAACCATATTGACAAGCGCGCGGCATGGGGCGCAGTCTGACCCCGCTCACGGGGGAGTCGCCGCCACGCGACGAATCGAACACCAGAACTTCACGCGCCACCGCCCAAGTAGTTAGGGCG
>JAEZCR010000301.1 GCA_023433465.1 Pseudomonadota bacterium
GGCTGGGCGAAGCTGACATTCGGATCCTTCGAAAGCACATTCGCGACGGATTCCGCCGACGCGCCCGAGGCCACGGCGTCCACCGACAGTTCCGCAGTGAAATTGCCCGACTGGCCGGGGCCGGCGACGATCGTGAGTCCCTGGTGCGCGAGCAGCGTATTGATCGTGCCCATCGACGCGTCCGGCGCGAATACGACGCGCAGCGCGGGCGCGTCACGCGTGCGTTCGGGCGTCGTGACGAGCCGGTAATCGTCGCTGCCACCCGGCTGCGCTCCGCCGCGCAACACCGTCGTGCCGAGAACCCCGAGCCCGATGGCCTGCACGACCACCGCGGCCGCGAGCCAGCGCACGGTGCGCGAGCTGCGGCCGCCGATGTGCGACGTTGCGCCGCCCGTTCCGCCCAGCGATGCGGCCTCGGAGGCCTCGACGCGCGCCCACAGCTTCTCGAAGGACTGCTGTTCCTCGTCGGCCTCGGCGGGCGTGGCCACGGCTGCGGCGCGATTCATCCGCGCGGCGAGATCACGCTGTGATGCGAGTTCGGCCCGGCACTCCGCGCAGGACTGCACGTGTGCCTCGACCCATTCGCGGTCAGGAAGCCCGATGCGGCCGTTGGCGAGCCAGGGAAGCAGCGCCCAGGCTTCGGCATGCGTGTCGGGGATGCGGGGATTCATGAACGGTCTCCATTCATTCCCGCCAGGGGCGGCAGGACTTGTTTGAGGGTCTCACGCGCCCGGAACAGGCGGGTTTTCACGGTGTTCACCGGGCAATCGAGAATCGCGGCCACTTCCTCGCAGGAGTGGCCGAGGGTGTAGGTGAGCTCGAGGGCCATGCGTTGTTCGACGGGCAGCCGCGTGAGTCCGAGCGAAAGCCACTGCTGGTTTGTCTCGTCTTCCTCGGACGACCCCACGCTCACGGAATCCTCGTCGAAGGGTTCGTCGGAGACCGGGCGCAGCTTCGCGCGACGCAGTACGTTCAGCGCGCGACGGTACGCGATTCCGATGATCCAGGTCGAAACCTGCGACGCGCCGCGGAAGTCCGCGGCCTTGGTCCACACGACCCAGAAGGTGTCGTTGACGACTTCCTCGATGTCTTCCCGCCGGACGGACATGCGGGCCAGCAGGCGCGACAGCCGCTGGTAGTAGTTTGCATACAGCGCGCGGAAGGCCGCCTGGTCGCGCGCACGCACGATGCGGTCGAGCAGGTCACGATCCGGGACGTCGGACGTCGGGCCCGAGGCCCGCGGAGCCAGCGTTTCTACGGTTTTGAGGGCCACGGCATCGAACCTCTCGGGGAGCGGTTGCCGAATGAGTACCGGGACCCCGGGACCAGGTTCCCGGAAGGGCCTACAGGGTGGTCGAGAAACGCCACAGCGCGGTCAGGGCCACCCGGTCTCCGACCGAGTCGTCCGGGAAATGATCCGCCGCCCGGTCGTCCGCCCCGAGGTAGGCGAGCTGCAGCTCGAAGGGCTCGAACGTGGCGGTCAGCGTGGCATTCCAGTAGTTGTAGCTGTCGTCGTAGACAGCTTCCAGGTTGTAGTGACCGAAGCCGGCCGAAACCGTCCAACGCTCGTTGAAGGCGTGCCGCGCGGACAGCTCGAGCGCCCAGGTATCCCCGTTCCGCTCGTAGCCGGGCGCCGTGCCGATCGCGTCGGTGTTCGGCGAGTAGATAGCCGCCAGGAAGGCGCGGTTGCGGAATCCGAGCGTGGTCGTGAGCTCCGTGCGGTCGTAGCTGACCCGCCGCGGATCGTCTGGGTAGAAGTAATGCGAGACGCGCAGGTCGAGTGAGTAGTCCTCGGAGAGGGCCCAGTACTTGCCCAGCCACGCGTCGGTCTCCACGGCGGGGCTCGGGCCGGGATTGGGATCCACCGACGCGATGAACGCTCCGACATACAACTCCTTCGGGAATTCGATATCGATCGAGCCCAGGCCCGCGGGTTTTCCGCGCGTCAGCGAAATGCCGCGGAACACGAAGTCCGAAGTCGCTCCGAGGCTGCCCGAGATGACATGGACGTTCTCGGCCCTCGCCGCAGCGCCGCCGAGGAGGGCTGAGATGAGGGGCGTGAACAGGAGCAAACGGGGCCGCGCGAGCGGTGGGAAGACATGCGTCACTGTCAGGGATTCCCTCAGGGCCTTCCATAGGCCGCGGCCAGTCTGCCCAGCGGATTCCGCGCTGGCAAGCGCGGATTTCCATTGCGAAACGTGACTTGCTTCCACGGCCCCATCGATCACTGTGAATGTGATCGGCGCGCTTTCGCGTGCACTTTGCGAGCATGCCCTTACGCAAATGAGCCCGCGAAGTTCCACTCCGGTCGAACGATTCCTGGTTCGGAACGCGCGCGTGCTGCTCTGGTGCGCGGCGATCTATGGTGGCGCCTGCTCGTTGGCGCTCGCCTTTCATCTTGGAGGCGACGGAGTCGTCGAACTGCTCGGCGCCTGGGCCTCGTTGCCCATCATCGTCGCCATCTGCGCGTTGCTTTGGGCGGCGATCCGCGACCCCGCGCTGAGCCGCCGCCGACGAATCGCATGGACGATGGTGCTGACGGCCCAACTGCTCGACTTCGTCGCGAGCATTGGCTGGGGATACGGCGTGCTGACGGGCGACGTTTCCATCGGCGCCTGGCCGGACGTGCTGTACCTGTTCTTCTATCCACTCGTCGCGACCGCGTGCGTGCTGCTGTTTCTCGAGCTCGGGGGCCGCCTCGACACGCCACGCGCGTTCGTCGACGCGGCGACGATCGCGATCGGCTGTGGACTCTTGTTGTGGTTCACGGCGCTCGCGCCGCTCGGCGGCATGAGTGGCGAACAGTTCGCTTCGCATTGGGCCGTCGCGGGATATGGACTCGGGAACGCCCTGGCGCTCATCGCCGGCGCGTTGCTCGCGATGCAGATCACCGAGTGGCGCAACGAGCGTGCGATCGTCTTCATGATGTTCGCGCTGGTGGTGACGCTGGTGGCCGATCTCATGTGGGTGCACGCCGAGTTGCGCGGCGAGTATCGTGTCGGCGGAGCCAGCGACATCGTCTACCTGGGTTATTACCTGTGCTTCCTTTTCGCAGCCCATGAACTCCTGACGGGGCGCGCGGCCGCGCCTTCACACGCCGTGCAGGGCGACCTGCGCGGCTCGCTGCCCGTCGTCGCGCTGATGGTGGGGATGGTCGCGATGCTCGACGATCAGCTTTCCGTTGCCACCGCCAATTCGACGGTCGTGATCACCGCGGTCGTGCTCGCGGTGTTACTGGTCATCGCCGGACAGGCATTCGCTTCTCGGGAGATGAGCGCGTTGAACCGCGAAGTCGCGACGCGCCGGTTTGACGAGCGGCTGACCGAGCTCGTGCGCCGTTCGAGCGACGTCATCGCGATCTGCGATCCGGACGGCCTGGTCCGCTACGTCAGCCCTTCGTGCGAGGCGGTGCTCGGACTCTCATCCGCGCAGATCACGGGCCAGCGTCTCGAGGATGCCCTCGGTCCGGAAGCCAGTCACGTCCGCGCCGTGTTCGATGAGGTACTGGGATGTCCGCACGCCGAACGGACGACCGCGTTCTCACGCACGCCGACGGATGGCGAGCCGCGCTCGTACAAGCTGGTCGTGGCGAATCTCACGCACGTCGAGTCGATCCGCGGCATCACACTCAACATCCGCGACGTCTCGGATGCCGTGAAGCTCAACGAGCAACTGCGAACGCTCGCGTTCCATGACGCGCTCACCATGCTCGCCAACCGCACCCTGTTCGCCGATCGCGTGCACGAGGCGATCAAGCGGTTTCCCGAGGGCATGACGCCCGCGGTCCTGTTCATCGATCTCGACAATTTCAAGACCGTCAACGACAGCCTGGGTCACAGCGCGGGCGACCTGCTGTTGAGGGACTTCGCGCAGCGGCTCGTCAAGTGCACGCGCGCGGGCGACACCGTGGCGCGGCTCGGCGGCGACGAATTTGCGGTGCTGATCGATCACGCGCCGGACGTCGAGGCGGCGCTGTCGGTGGCGCGCCAGGTCATCGATGCGTGCCGGCACCCGTTCGAGCTCGATGGCCAGCAGGTGCGCATCGGCGCGAGCATCGGCGTCGCGCTCGCGGATCGCGCCAGCAACGTCGAACGGCTGCTGCGCAACGCTGACGCGGCGATGTACGCGGCCAAGGCACGCGGCAAGGGGCACGCGGAAGTCTTCGCGCCCGAAATGCTGCGAGAGGCGCGCCGCCGCATGCGCATCGAGAACGAGCTCGCCGACGCGCTCGAACTGGACCAGCTCGAGGCTCACTACCAGCCGATCGTGGACCTCACCTCGCGCCGGATCGTCGGTGTAGAGGCGCTGATGCGCTGGCGACATCCGACCCGCGGACTCGTGCCGCCCGGCGACTTCGTGCCGCTGGCGGAGGAGACCGGCCAGATCGTCCCGATGACGCGCTGGATGCTCGAGCGCGCGTGCCGGGACCTGGTGCGCCTGCAGCGGGAGCTGTCGCACGAACCGGGTCTGCGCGTCGCCGTGAACATTTCGAGCCGCTACCTGAATCACGGAGACATCGTCGACGACGTGCGTGCCGTACTGGCCGCCCACGAGCTGCTGCCCGGGTGCCTGATCCTCGAAGTCACGGAAAGCCTGCTGCTCGAGAACTCCGCGCGTCTCGACCGAGCATTCCTGGAGCTCAAGGCGATGGGTGTGCGGCTCGCGCTCGACGACTTCGGTACCGGGTATTCCTCGCTCTCGTACCTGCATCGATTTCCGATCGACATCCTCAAGATCGATCGTTCGTTCGTGCACCGTCTGCAGTTCGGCAAGCGCGAGGGCGAAAGCCAGGACGCTGTCGCGCTCGCGAAGGCGATCCTCTCGCTCGCGGCCGCGCTCGGTCTCGAAACGGTGGCGGAAGGCATCGAGGCCGAGTCGCAGCGCCGCACGTTGCTCGCGCTGGGATGCCGCACGGGGCAGGGTTTTTGGTTCGGTGCCGCGATGGCGCTGACCGATCTGATCGCGATGCAAGGTAGTTTGTCTGCCGGCCCGCAGATGCCGGCCGATCCCGTCATGACGGCGGAAGCGCTGCGCGGCTGACCAACTACTCGCCGAAACCGGCCAACCGGGCGTCTGCACCGGCGCAGGGCGCGATTCACGTGACATAACGCCAAGAACGGTTCTCATAATCCGAGGCGCCCAAATGCGCTTCACGGAACCGCGGAAAAGATGCGACGTGGGTGGGTATCGGGCCGGCAGTGCTCGTCTAATCTCCCTGCGCGCCACGCGGGCGAGAAGAACAATTCAGCGGAGACATCGGTGAAATCGGCGGAAGTTACCTCGCTCGACGCGGGCGCGAATTCGGAGCGGAGCACGGAAAGCGTATTGCGCGCGGTTTGCCTGCGTCTCGGATGCACGGCGGCGGCCGCGGTGTTTCCCCGCGAGCAGAACAACGTCGTGTGGGGGCGCTCGATCGCCGACATCGAGTTCGCCAACGCCCAGACAAGCATCGCCGGCGACGAACTCGCGCGCCGAACCATCGAGACGCGCAAGCCCGTCGCGACCAATCGCCTGCGCCACCAGCGCGGCGGCGACGTCGCCTGCAAACTCGTCGCGGTCCCTCTGATCGCGCGCGGCGGTCCCGCCGGCGCGCTCATCATCTTCAATCGTCCGGATGAGCCGAGCTTCGACGAGTTCACCGTGCGCCGTCTCGGACGTTTCGCCCGACTGCTGGCGCGCAACGCTACGCAGGATCTCGATTCGCTCACGGGACTGCTGTCCTGGGATGGATTCAGGAATCGCGTCGAGGCCTGGCAGCGCGCGACGCCGCCGGGCTCGATGGTTTCGATGCTGTACGGTGACATCGATCGCCTGCATCTCATCAATGATCTCGCCGGTTTCGCGGATGGCGACAAGGTCATCCGGCGCTGCGGGCTCGCGGTCCGCCGCGCGCTGGTCGGATCGGAGAGCTTCGCGTGCCGCCTGTCGGGCGATCGTTTCACCGTCTTCATCCCCCACATGAATCTCGCGCAGGCGCGCCAGCTCGCGGAACGCATGTGCCGCGAAGTGAGCACCGCTCCGGGGCGTGGCGAGACCGACCACCCGGTATCGATCTCCTGGGGCGTGGTCTCGACGCAGACCGCGGACCTGCATCTCGACCATCGGATCGCCGAGGCTGAGATCGCCTGCAAGACCGCCAAGGATCGCGGCCGCGGCCGCGTCGAGGTCTATCAGGATACGGACCAGAGCATGATCCGGCGGCACGACGAGATCGGCCTCATTGGCGCCGTGCGCGAGGCATTGCGGCTGCAGCGCATCGTGGTGTTCGCGCAGCCGATCACGCCGCTGATCAATCACAATCTGCCGACCACGTACGAGCTGCTGGTCCGCATCGTCGATGCGAAGGGCAACATCGTCGAAGCGGCCGACTTCATGTCCGCGGCGACGCGTTACCAGATCCTGCCCGAGATCGATCGCGCGGTGTGCGAACGCGCGTTCGAGCAGCTATCGAAGAATCCGTCGCGCGGGCCGCTGCGCGTGTCGATCAATCTGTCCGGTCCGTCGCTCTCGGATCCCGAATTCCTCGAGTGGCTGCTGTCCGCGATGGCGAAGTACCGGATCGACGGCACGAGCATTTCCTTCGAGATCACCGAGGCCGCCGCGGCCGCGAACCTGCAGCAGGTGCAGGAGTTCATCCGCCGCCTCACGAGTCACGGCGTGCGCTTCGCGCTCGATGACTTCGGCACGGGCGTGAGCTCGCTCGCCTATCTCAAGAATCTCGAGATCAACACGATCAAGCTAGACGGCTCGTACGTGCGCGATGTGCTGACGAATCCTCGTTCGCAGGCGCTGGTGCGCGCGATCGTCCAGCTCGCGGAGGCCATGGGGATCACCACGGTGGCCGAGTACGTGGAATCGAACGGCGTGCGCGACCGGCTCGCGTCGCTCGGCATCCAGTTCGGACAGGGATTCGCGCTCGGCCGCCCGGGCCCACTCGATGACGTGCTCGCCGCGGTCGTCGACCAGGCGCCGCAGGGTCGCGAACGCCCGTTCAACGATACGTCGTTCACGACAGTCTCCGGCATCCCCATCATGTTCAAGCACGCGTAATGGGGACATTCCCCGTTTCCTAGCAAAAGGGGACAGGCATGAGTCAGAGCGCGAGCCGATGAAACCTCGTCGAGCGCGCTATTCATGATTTGAACCCGACCCCTTTTGCTAGCAAACGGGGAATGTCCCCATTTACACTCGCGCGCGATGCTCAAACTCTCGCGTTACCAGTGGACCGTCTTCGCGGCGGCGTGGCTCGGCTGGGGCTTCGATATCTTCGACGGGCTTCTTTTCAACTTCGTGGCGCCCAACGCCATTCCCACCTTGTTAGGCGTGCCCATTGGCGGCGAGGAAGCGCGCGCGGCGCTGCCCTACTGGACGGGCATCCTGAATTCGCTGCTGCTGCTCGGCTGGGCCGCGGGTGGTGTGTTGTTCGGTCCGATCTCGGATCGCTTCGGCCGCAAGCGCGTGCTCATGATCACGATGCTGCTGTATGCGTTCGGCACGGCCGCCTGCGCATTCGTCACCGAGATGTGGCAGCTCATCATCTGCCGCATCATCGCGAGCCTTGGGATCGGCGGTGAATGGGCCGCGGGTTCGTCGATGGTCGCCGAAGTCGTGCCCGAGGACCAGCGAGTCGAAGCGGGCGCCTTGCTCTACACCTCCGCGCCGCTCGGCCTGTTCCTCGCGATGTACGTGAACGCCGAGGTCGCGGGCGAGTGGTTCGCGCACGATCCAGCCATGTCCTGGCGCTACGTGCTGCTGTTCGGCCTGATACCGGCCGGCGTCGCGTTCGTCGTGCGCGCTTTCGTGCGCGAGCCGGAACGCTGGGCCGCGGCCACCGCGAACGCCGCCCCGGCGCGTGTACGCGAGATCTTCGCGCCCGCGGTGCGGGCGCGAACCGCGAGCGCGCTCATCGTGACGCTGGTTGCGCTCATAACCTGGTGGACCTGCAATGCCTTCCTGCAGACGCTCGCGAACAGCCTCGCGGGTGTGGAAGCCGTCGACCGCGGGCTCGATGCAGTCGCCACGGCCGCCCTCAAACAGGAGTGGATCAAGCTCGCCACCACCTGCTTCAACTGGGGCGGTCTGATCGGCACGCTGCTCACCATCCCCATCGCCAAACACCTCGGCCGCCGCAAGCTCTTCCTGATCTATTTCACCGGCAGTGCGATCGCCGTCATGGCGGCCTGCGGACTCGACATCCCATCCGAGACCCGTCTCTATCTGTGGTTCTTCATCGGCCTGACCGTGTTCGGCGTGTTCGGCTGCTTCCCGTTCTATCTACCCGAGCTGTTCCCGACCCGGCTGCGCGCCACCGGCAGCGGCTTCTGTTACAACATCGGCCGCGTGATCACGGCCGGCGGCGTATTCGCGGTCGGCGCGATCGCGCAGGGGGCGAAGGGCGATCCACAGATCATCCTGCAGACGCTGTTCACGATCGGCTTCGTGCCGATCGTCGGCACCCTGCTGCTGCACTGGATCATCGAGACGCGCGGGCAGAAGATCCCGGACTGACCGGAATCACATCTTCAGGCCGATGTCGGCGTGATAGGTGCGGCGCGAGTAGGGATGGAAGGCCCAGTAGCGCTCGTTGCCGATGTTGTCGATGCCGAGCGCGGCGCTCCAGCCACCGGGAAATTCGCAGCGCACGCGCGCGTCCGCCACCAGGTAGCGGCTCGTGCCGGTGAAGCTCGTCCCGTGCGGGTCGGAGTTGTCGAGCGTATTGAATTGCAGCCCGCTGTAACGCGCGCCGAGCGTGGCGCTCACGCGCTCGTTGGGACGCCAGGTCGCAAGCGCGGTCGCGCGCCACTCGGGCACACGTGGCTGCCACGCGCCTTCGCTCGCCGGGAAATTGTCGTTCCGGACGATGCGTGAATGCGCGAACGTGACGCTGCCGCTCAGCTCGACGGAGGCGGGCGCCTGGAAGCGTGCCGTCACTTCGACGCCGCGCGTGCGTATGTGATCCACGTTCTGCACGGTGCTCACGGTCGAGCCACCCGCCACGTCGACCTGCGTGTACAACGCGTCGCGCGTGTCCTCGAAGAACAACGTGGCGCGCGCGTCGCCATGATCGAACGAGGCGAGCGCCGTCAGCTCCTGCGTCCAGGACTTTTCCGGCGCGAGGTCGGGATCGTTGTTGACGATGTTTCCCGCGACCAGCGATCCCTGGAAGAGCTCCGCGACCGTCGGAGCACGCACCGCGCGTCCGAGAGACGCCCGGAAGGTGAACAGCGGAGTCGCGCCCCACGACACCGCGAGCTTGGGTGATGGATAGTCGTCGCTGCGCGACGGGAAGGGCTCGGGCGCCGCCGTGCTGGCGATCGCGCCGTCGAACGCGCGCCAGTGTTCGAGACGCAGTCCGAGCGTCGCCTGCCAGTCGCGCGCGAAGGCCCAGATATGCTGCGCGTAGACGCTGGTCAGCGCGGTTTCGCCGCGAAACGAGGAAACCTGCGCGCTCCGCGGCCCCTCGCGCCAGTCGGACATCTCGACGACCAGGGCGCGCAACTGGAACGTATCGTGCTGCGCGCCGAGTTCGAACGTGTGCTGCCCGCCGCCGGGTGAACGCCGCACCGCGCGCAGCGCCAGCGTCGTCCAGCCCGTTCCCGACTGGTCCGAGATGCGCCCGTTGCCGCCCGCGGCGGCCGCGGGCATCGAAACGGTCGGCGAGCGCGACTCGTCTTTCTCGTATTCGTATGCGCTGAGCGCCGCCTCGAGGTCCCACGCGCCCGCGTTCCGGCGGCGCACCGACAAGCCCTGCATGACGTGCAGCAATTCGCCGTTCGCGGGAGACATGTCGGTCGCGGCAACCGTGTAACGCCGCCCGTCGATGTTGACGGGGCCACTCCACACCGGCGTCCCGTCGGCATCGCGCAGCCACGTATTCGCCCGGCGAGCGGCGTCATTGCGCCACAGGCCAAACGTATAACTCGCGCGCCAGTCCGCGCCCCATTCCTGCGCGACCTTGAGCTTCAGGTGGTCCTGCACCGTGCGGATGGTGTTGGTGTCGCCGAGCAACCACCACTCCTGGTTGCGCGGATTGCGCGCGGCGAGGGCGCCCGTGACCGGCGTGCCGCCGGTGCCGGGCGTGCCGGACGAGAACAGGCGGTTCGCGAAACCGATCGGATGGCTCTCGCTGTCGAGACGACTCAGGTTCACCCACCAGGACGTCCCGCCGCGGCGGTCGCCATACGAGACGCTGGCCTGCCAGCCGCCAAAATTCTCCCGTGTGCCGTAGATCTCGAAATCCTCGACGAAGGTAGATAGACCGGCGCGCATTTCGAGCGTCTCGGGCATGCGGGTCACGTAATCGACGACCGCACCCACGGAGTTCCCGGGGTAGGCGGCCGAGAATGGCCCGTACAACACGTCGACGCGCTCGATTTCCTCCGGCGTCACCAGGCCCCAGCGCGGCGTGAAGGTCGCGCCGTTGCCGAGCAGATTGGAGAGCAGGATGCCGTCGGCGTATACCAGCGAACGCGCGCTGTTGCCCGTGCCCGACGCGCGGCTCGCGAGCACCGCGTGGTCGTAGTCGCCGATGTAACGCTTGCGGACGTTGAGACTCGGAAGGTACTTGAGCGCATCCTCCGCGTCCGTTGCGTTGATGACGCGCGACACGACCTCGCCCGAGATGCCTTCGATCGTCGTCGGGATCTGGGTGGGCAACGAACTCGGGCGCCGCGCGACCACGGTCACTACGCCGAGCGTCTGAGTCATCGCATTCTCCGCGGCGGGAGGCGCGGCATCGGGCGACTCGATCGCGAGCTCGACGGTGACTTTGCCCGCCGCGCGGAACTCGAGCGTGAGCGGAATGGATTTGCCCAGCTCGAGCGGCGCCTCGAGCCCGACCAGCATGAGGTGGATCCCGCCCGGCTGGATCTTCACGGTCTTGCCGGGACCGATCACGATCTCCGTGAGCGGGCGCATGCGCGCCATGCCGTCGTCGATGCGCGTTTCGTGGAATTCGACCTTCGCCGCGGCCGGCGTGCTGGCCGCGATCAGCGCGTCCGCGGCCTTCGAGCGGTTCGTGATGGATAGATAGGCGACGCCCATCGGCATGCCCGGCATGGTCGGGCGGGACCACGGATGGCCGATGGTGAGACTGCCGTGCGTGTATTCATGCGCGCCGGCCACCTGCGCGAGCAGGCAGGCGAGCGCCAACAATCTTCGGAACACTTGAATCTCCTGACGAGCGCACGCGGCGCCGGGCGCGCGCGTGCCGATGCGCCGGAACGAGTCCCGGCGCGACATCGAAGGTCAGGAAAGGGTGGGAGGCGCGCGCGCGGACTGGGCGCGCCGCAAAGGCGACGCGGGCGTCTGGCTGGCCAGTTCGGGCAGGTCGGAAGAAGCGTGCGGGAATGAAAGCGCCGGATGTGTCATCGCGAGCGGCGCGCCGAGCAGCGGCGCGACGCAATATGCGCAATGCGGCGCAGTCGATTCTTCGCCGGGGATCTCGATGACTTCGGTCTTGCCGCGCTCGGTCGAGCAGACCGTCGCCTGTAGTTTGAGTCCATCCGCGGTCGGCACTACGTCCGACGGAATCAGCACGCGCAGCGTCAACGCCGCGAGCAGCAGCGGGAACACGAACGTGCGGAAGCGCATGGATCTCAGGCGTGACACGCGCCCGATTCTAGCCCAAAGGCTTCCGGTGTGAGGATTGCTTCGTCGCACCTTCGAGGTGCGCCTTCGCCGTCTCGAGAAAGCGGCGACGCGCGAGGTCGTGTCCTACTACCGGATGCGGGTAGTTCGTCCCGAGCCGCACGCCCGCGTCCGCGAGAATGCCGGCCGGCGCCTCCCAGGGTGCGTGGATGAAGCGCACGGGCAAGGAAGCAAGTTCCGGAACCCAGGTACGCACGTATGTCCCTTCAGGGTCGAAATTCCGGCCCTGCGTCACCGGATTGAAGATGCGGAACCAGGGTTGTGCGTCGCAACCGCATCCGGCGGCCCACTGCCAGCCCGCGTCGTTATTCGCCCAGTCACCGTCGGTGAGCAGCTCGAGGTAATGGCGCTCGCCGCGTCGGAAGTCGATCAACAGGTGCTTGGCGAGAAAACTCGCGGCGATCATGCGTGCGCGATTGTGTATGAAACCCGTGGCCAGCAACTGCCGCGCGGCGGCGTCGACCACGGGATAACCCGTCCGGCCCTCGGCCCATGCGCGCCATCCAGGCTCATCGTCGCGCCACGGGAAATCCCGCCACTCGGGGCGAAAGGGTTCGTCCAGCAAGGCCGGCCGATCGAACAACGTCGAGTGCGCGAACTCGCGCCACAGCAACTCATTGTGGAACACGCGCAGCGCGTCGGGCGAGAGGTCCGCGAGCGCGCGTTCGGCGGCGTGCCAGGCGGTGCGCGGCGACAGCGTCCCGAACTTGAGATCGGCGGACAGGCGGCTCGTGCCCGCGAGATCCATGCGATCGCGCAGCTCGTCGTAATCCTTCGCATCGCCGGCGAGCCAGTCCGCGAGCCGCTTGCGCGCCTGGCGCTCGCCGCCCGCGAGTACGCGCGGGTTCCGGGCAAGCCCGACCGCGGCGAGCGTGGGTGTTTCGCCGGCACGGACTTCGGCGTCGGAAGCCACATCCCGCGGCAGCGGCGGCAGGGATCGCGGCGCCGGCAAGGGTGGCGCGACCGGACCTGCGCGCAGGAACGCACGCGCGAACGCGCTGAACACGGAATAGGGCTGGCCGCCGCCCGTGCGCAGGCTGCCGGGCGGACGCAGCGTCTCGGTATCGAAACGTTCGAACGGGACGTGCAGCGCGGACTCGACACGCCGATCGCGTTCGCGGCCCAGCGGCGCGACCCAGCTCTGCGCCACGACGCGGTCGACCTTCCAGCGTCTCGCGATGCGTGGCACCTCTTCGACGCTTCGGCCACGGACGCAGATCAGCCGGGAACCGAGGTGCTCGAGATTCGCAGCCAGCGACGTCAGCGACTCGAGCAGGAACTGGACGCGGAAGGGCGTGCGGCGCGCGGCATCCGGACGCAGGAAGTGCTCGTCGAGCACGAACAGCGGGATGACTTCGGAATCCCTGCCGCCGGCCGACAGCGCCGCGCGCAACGGCGCATGGTCCGCGACGCGAAGATCCTTGCCGCGGAACCAGACGAGCGTGCGCAGTCAGTGCACCAAACTACTTCGAGACGACGCGCAGTTTTCGCAACAACTGACGATCGACGTAGGTGCGGCAGTCGAGGATCAGCCGATCCTGGAACTGCTGCAGCTGGTGCATCCAGAACATCACGATGATGCACGACACCAGCGCGACGAGGGTCGCGTTGAAGGTGATGCCGAGGCCCATGGTGACGCCGGAGATGTCGCCGCCCATCGCACCCTGCGCTTCCTGCAGCGCGGCGCCGATGCCGCGCACCGTGCCGACGAAGCCCACCGCCGGAATGGCCCACGCGGTGAAGCGGACCATCGAGAGTTTGGTGTCGAGGCTCGCCGCCTCGAACTCGCATTCGTCGCGTACGGCCTCCGCGGCGTCCTGCACGCTGCGAGTCGCGCCGAAGCGGTTGTACGCGACCATCAGCAGCCGCGGCAGGAAACTCATCTGCTCGTCCTTGGGCAGAGCTTCCAGCGGGCGCGAGTAGACGCGCGCATCCTCGGGCAGCACCACCTGCGAGTCGGCGATCTTCACGTAGTCCCGGTCGAGCAAGGTGCGCGCCTTGCGGGTCTCCTGGAACTGGCGCGCGAGCAGCAGCAGCGCCCACATGCACAGGGTTATGCACAACTGCTGCTCGTGATCCTTGAGGATCACGTAGATCGAACGGAGCTGGAGAACCTGGGTTCTCACGTTGGACGTGTTGGTCACCGTGACCCGCTGGGACAACACCGCCTCGGCGCGCGGCCGGATGATCAGCGTCCAGATGCTGTGGATGACGATCGCGGAGAGAAGCAGCGCCGCGATGCTGTAGACCGCATCGTCGAGGGCCCAGTTGGCGCGGCCCTTGCGCCGCTCGGGCGACGAAATGGCCGTTCGGTCGAAGGAACCGGGGGCGTTGTTCTCGGTGGCCATGCAGTGAACCTGGATTGGGGCAAGGGGTGGGGAAAAAGTGTACTCGTTAGTCGGGGGCCCGCCGGCTTAAGTTCCTCGCCGTTGTGACCGGATTGTAACCGCCGTGATATTCGGCCGGCCACCGTCGGCTGGTAGCATCACCCGCGGTTTTAACGTCCGTCCTTGACACAACCCCATACATGTCCATAGCGCTCGACCAAGTCACCAAGCGGTACCAGGAACAACCCGTCGTCAACGACGTTTCGATCGAAGTGGGGGAAGGCGAGTTTTTCGTGCTTCTCGGCCCTTCGGGCAGCGGCAAGAGCACCCTCTTGCGGGCCATCGCCGGCCTGACGGGCATCGATCACGGCCGCATTTCGCTGCACGGCAAGGACGTCACGCACGTGCGAGCGCGCGACCGCGGCGTGGGCCTCGTTTTCCAGAACTACGCGTTGTTCCGGCACATGACGGTTGCGGAGAACATCGAGTTCGCGCTACGCGTCCGGAACATGAAGGCCGCCGACCGGCGCGCCCGCCGCAAGGAACTGCTGAAGCTCGTCGCTCTCGAGGGCATGGATGAACGCCTGCCGGGGCAGCTCTCCGGTGGTCAGCAGCAGCGCGTCGCGGTCGCGCGAGCGCTGGCGCACAAGCCCCAGGTGCTGCTGCTCGACGAGCCGTTCGGCGCGCTCGATCTCAAGATCCGCGAGGAACTGCGGCGCACGATCCGCGCCGTGCAGCGCGAGCTCGGCATCACGACGGTGCTGGTCACGCACGACCAGGAAGAAGCCTTCGCGCTCGCCGACACCATCGGCGTCATGAACCACGGCCGGCTGCTCGAAGTCGGCAATCCGAACGACCTGTACACCCAGCCCGCGACGCGTTTCGTCGCGACCTTCCTGGGCGCGGCGAACCTGCTGCTCGCGCGCCAGACGTCCGACGGCATTCGCTTCGGCTCGACGCCGGTCAACGCCGAGGGTAATGAGCCCGTGCTCGCCGGGCGCGAACACGAGGTGGTCGCGGTGCTGCGCCCCGAGGAGGTCGAAGTCGCGGACGCGCGCGAGCAACTGTCGTCCGACTTCATCGCACGCGGGTCGGTCGAGGAGATCGTGTTCACCGGCGCGCTCGAACGCTTGCGCGTCAAACTGCTCGACGAGCCCAGCGCCGCGCAGCTGCTCGGCTCGGGCGCGGCCGGCGAAGCGCGCGTCGAGATCACGCGCACGCAGCCGGAACGCCGTGACCTGCCGTTGCGCTCGGGAGCGCAGGTCGCGCTCGGCGCGCGCCGTCTGCACGTGTTGCCGACGCCGATTTCGAGTTTCCTCGCGTGCGCGCCGACCGAAGCGCAGGCCGCGGAGCTCGCCCGGGAGCCGTTGCTCGAAGGGCTCTCGACGCGCATGAAGACGCGCGTGGGCCTGCGCGCCATCGATGGATTGGATGGCACGCCGGCGCCGTTCGCCGGAGTCGCCGCCATTGCCGGGGGTCCCGATGCGGGGCCCACAGTCGAATGGCTGCTCAAACACGGCGCGGCCGAAGTGCTGGTCCTGCCTCGCAACGCGCCGAGCCCGACACGTGTGTTCATCCACTGGACGGACGAGGCCGTGCGCCGCGCGACGCTCGCGGTGTCGGCGAGCCTGCTCCGTCATGTCAGCGCCGAAGCCGTCTACCTGGGCATCGTGCCGGATGACGCCGCGACGACGGGCCGCGCCGCGCCGATGCGCCAGTTGCTCGACGCGCGTTCCGAGGCGCACACCGATCACGGCCTCGAGATGCGCACCGAGCTCGCGATCGGCGAGACGGTGACCGCGCTCACGCGCAACCTTTCGGCGGGGGCGACGCAGATGCTGGTGCTCGGCATCACGGAGATCACCGAGGCGGGCAGTGCGTACCGTAGCCTGCTCAACGCGCAGCCGGGCTGGCCCGTGCTCATCGTGTATCGTCCGGGCGAGGCGCGCATCACGCCCGAGATTGCCGCATGAAGAAGAGGGCGGCATGAAAAACGTCGGGCAACGCGAGCCCAACGTCATCCCGGGATTCGGGATCACGCTGGGATTCACCACCTTCTTCCTGTGCGCCATCGTGCTCATTCCGCTGGCGGCGCTCGTGCTCAAGGCGGCCGGCATGGACTGGGATCGCTTCGTGGGCGTCA
>JAEZCR010000059.1 GCA_023433465.1 Pseudomonadota bacterium
ATTCCGCGCTGAGGTCGCGGAGGATTCCGTGCACGAATTGCGCGGCGGGAGTGAGGGCCGGCGTGCGCCGGTGCGCGAGGTACAGCGAGCGCATCAGCGGCGTGTCGCCGAGTTGCCGCGCGCGCAAAGTGCCGGCGGCGAGATCTTCCTGCATCGCGCCCATGGTCATCGGGCCGACCGCGAATCCGCGCCGCACGATTTCCATCGCGCTGTGGAGCGAGTCGATCTCCACCGCGACGTTCAGCGACAGGTTCTGCGCGGCGAACGCCCCGTCGATCAGCGTGCGGACCGCGTTGGGACGTCGCGGCACCACCCAGGGCAGCGGCGCGAGATCGGCGAGCGTCGTCCGCTCCGGCAGTTTGATCGAGGGAGAGTGCATGAGCACGATCGCCTCGGTGAGGATCTCCTCGCCGATCAGGACACCTTCGGGCTTCGTCGCCGAGATCGACAGCTCGATCTTTCCGTTCACGAGCAACTCTTGCAGGACGAGGCTGCCTTCCTCGCGGAACTGCAGGTGCATCTCGGGATGTTGCGTGCAGACCTTCTCGATGAGCGGCAGGCCGAAGCGCGGCACCATGGTCGGCGGCATGCCCACGATCACCGTGCCCGACAGCGGCTTCACTTCTCGATGCACCGCCTCGTGAAGGTCGTCGAACTGCCGCAGGATGGATTGCGCGCGCGCGTAGAGCACGCGGCCCGCCGACGTGGGCGTCACCCCCGAGACGGAGCGGTCCAGAAGTTTGACCTTGAGCTCGTTCTCGAGAATGGCGAGTTGCTGGCTCAACGCGGGCTGCGCCACGCCGCTCAAGGCAGCGGCGCGAGTTATGCTGCCGCTGTCCACGATCTGCACGAAGTAGCGCAATCTCCGACTGTCCATGGGGGGAGATCATAAGTGTCGCCGCCGATGTCCGCGACCATTCGCAAGACCAAAATGCGGCTGCTGATTCCGCTGCTCGCGCTGCTGTTCCTGAGCACTATCGACCGCGCGAACGTGAGCTTCGCGGCGCTGCAGATGAACGCGGCGCTCGGGCTCACGCCAGAGACCTACGGGTTCGGCGTGAGCATCTTCTTCGTCGGCTACATCCTCATCCAGTGGCCGAGCCTGTGGCTGCTGCAGCGGATCGGCATGCGCCGCTGGGTGTTCGCGTGCGCGGGCCTGTGGGGCCTGGCGGCGACGGGCCTCGCCTTCGTGCAGTCGGCGAACAGTTTCTATGCGCTTCGCCTGCTGCTCGGCATCGCGGAAGGCGGCTTCGCGCCGGGCGTCATGTTCTATCTCGCGCAGTGGATTCCCGCGCGACATCGCGCGGGCGCGATCTCGACTTTCATGCTCGCGGTGCCGGTGTCGGCCGTGCTCGGCGGACCGCTCGCGGGCTGGCTCATGAGCATGGACAACCCCATCCAATGGCCCGGCTGGCGCTGGATGTTCTTCATCGAAGGCGCGCCGACGCTGCTGCTCGCGGTCGTCGCGCTGCGCGCGTTGCCCGATACGCCGCGTGACGCGAAGTGGCTGACCGACGACGAGCGCCACTGGCTCGAGGACGAGATCGCGCGCGACAAGCAGGCGGCGCCCGCACGCACCGGCGGCTCGCCGCTGCGCAACGGCCGCCTCTGGATCGCGAGCGTGTGCTGGTTCGGATTGATGGCCGGCGCGAACGGCATGTTGTACTGGCTGCCGCAGATCATCCGGCACATGTCCGCCGACAGCACCGATCTGCAGATCGGCTTCATCTCCGCGCTGCCCTGGGTCGCCGTGGCCGCGGGCATGTTGATCAACGCCTGGCACTCGGACCGCACGCAGGAGCGCTACTGGCACGTGGGCCTGGCCGCGCTCGCCTCCGCCGTGCTGATCGGCATCGCGCCGCTGCTGGGCACGGGCGCCTCGGCGCTGGCCGTGCTGCTGCTCGCCGGCCTCGCGATGGGCGCGGCCCAGGGCACGTTCTGGACGCTGCCACCGCTGTTCCTGAGTCCCGCGGGCCTCGCGACCGGCTTCGCGCTGATCAACATGTGCGGCAATCTCGCCGGGCTCACGATCCCGACCTTCGTCGGCTGGGTGCGCGAGCGCACCGGATCGTTCGACGGGCCGGTGTTCGCCATTGCCGCCCTGTCCGCGCTCGCGGCGCTCGCCGTGTGGCTGCTGCGGCCGCGGGAACATCGGCATGGCTTATAGCCGGTAGATCGATCCACTGTTACCCAGCGCGGCGGGGGCTCCCTACCATGGGCCGATGCCGGACGAATACGATCCCACCGCGGAAGAAAGCTTCGAGCATTCGCACGCGGTGTTCGCCGACCTGCGCGCGCGGTGTCCCGTCGCGCACAGCAGCGCGTTCGACGGCTTCTGGGCGGTGACCCGCTACCAGGACATCCTCGACATCCTGCAGCAGCCGGAGCTCTACATCACCTCGGTGCGCAACGTCGTGCCGGGATCCTCGACGACCGGGCGCCGGCCGCCGTTGCACCTGGATCCGCCCGACCACACACCCTATCGCCGCGCCATCGATCGCGCCCTGGGCGGCCCGCGCGTCGCGGCGATCGAAAACACCACGCGGCGCGCGGCGCGCACGCTGATGCAGTCGCTGGTCGCCAAGGGCGAGGCCGACTTCGTCGAACATTTCTCGAGCCCGCTGCCCGCGGTCGTGTTCGGAGAGTGGTTAGGACTCACGGACGCGCAGACGCAGGTATTGTGGAGCACCGCCCAGGCGTACGTGAAAGCCTGGGAGGCCTTCGACAAGAACAGCGTCGCCCTGGCCGCCGCGCAGCTCGCCGAGATGGCCGCGGAGGTGATCGCGGAGCGGCGCGCGCGGCCGCGCGACCCGTCCGTCGATCCGACGAGCTCGCTGCTCGAGGCGCGCGACGACCAGGGCAATCCGTTTCCGGAGAATCTGCTGGCCGGCTGCGTGCGGCAGGTGCTCGTGGTGGGACTGGTCGCGCCGCCGATCCTGCTCGGCAGCATCGCGGTGCACCTGTCGCGCGACGTGAAGCTGCAGAACGAGCTGCGCGCGGACCTCTCGTTGATTCCGGATGCGGTCGAGGAATTCCTGCGGCTGTACACGCCGTATCGGGGCTTCGCGCGTTCCGCGAAGACCGAAGTGGAGCTGCACGGCCGCCGGATCAAACCCGGTGAGCCGATCGCGCTCGTGTACGCCTCGGCGAATCGCGACGAGACCGTGTTCCCCGAGCCGGACGAATTCAAGTTGCGCCGCCCGAACATCCGCCAGCACCTCGCGTTCGGCCGCGGCCCCCACATGTGCGCGGGCATCGCGCTCGCGCGGCAGGAGCTGCGCATCGCGCTCGAAGAGCTCCTGAAGCAGACCTCGCATTTCGAACTCTGCGGCGATCTCAAGATGAGCGGCATGCCCGAACTCGGCCCCATCTCCGTCCCGCTGCGGATGGTCGGTGCCGGGTGAGAAATCGCTGACTCAGCTTCTGCGCGTCAGCGTCCGCCGATGATCTCGACGTCGGCGCGGCGATTCTCGAAATCGGCGGCGCTGCCGTCGGGCTTTTTCGAGAGGTCCCGCCAGCTCACGCTGTACTTCACACCCTCGAGTCCCGCGCCTTCGAGCAACTCGCGGATCTGCTCGGCGCGTTCGCGCCCGATGCTCTCGCGCTCGCGCATGACCGTGCCATCGGAGAGGCGCGAGGCCGAACGATACGCGGTGATGCGCACCTCGCTGGCGCCGTTCGTTCGCGCGGTGTCGAAGATGCGCTGCAGGTTCCCCGCGTGACGGAACATCACCTTGCCGTCGAACTCGTAACGCATCGTGACACGACGTACGGTCACATCGGGGCCGGAATTACGCGAGACTGGAACGCCGAACGCGAGCCGACCGCGACTCGGACCCGGCGGACGCGGCGGCTCGAACCCGAGTTCGTAGCGGTCCTCCGCGGGCAGCATCGTGTTGCACGATGCATCGAGCTCGGGAAGCACCGAGAGCGT
>JAEZCR010000067.1 GCA_023433465.1 Pseudomonadota bacterium
CACCCGTGTCCTCGGTCATGACGCCGAAGGAACGGCTCGTCACGGTGCGCGAGAACGCGCCGAAGGACGAAGTGCTCCTGCTGCTGCACAAGCACCGCATCGAGAAGGTGCTGGTCGTGAGCAACGACCTCGAACTGCGCGGCATGATCACCGTGAAGGATTTCCAGAAAGCCAAGGAATTCCCGCGCGCCTGCAAGGACCCGACCGGTCGCCTGCGCGTCGGCGCCGCGGTCGGCACGGCCGCGGACACGATCGAGCGCGTCGAGGCGTTGCGTGAAGCGGGCGTCGACGTCGTCGTCGTCGATACCGCGCACGGCCATTCGAAGGGTGTGATCGAAACGATCAAGCGCATCAAGTCGCAGTGGAACGATCTGCAGGTCATCGGCGGCAACGTCGCGACGGCGGATGCCGCGCGCGATCTGGTGAAGGCCGGCGTCGACGGCATCAAGGTCGGCATCGGTCCCGGCTCCATCTGCACCACGCGCATCGTCGCCGGTGTGGGCGTGCCGCAGATCTCGGCCGTTTCGAACGTCGCGGGCGCGGTGGAGAACCGCGTGCCCGTGATCGCCGACGGCGGCATCCGTTTCAGCGGCGACATCGCCAAGGCTATTGTCGCGGGCGCGGACTGCGTGATGATCGGCGGCCTGTTCGCCGGCACCGAGGAATCCCCGGGCGACGTCGAGCTCTACCAGGGTGCTTCGTACAAGGCGTACCGCGGAATGGGATCGCTGGGCGCGATGAGCGAGCGCCACGGTTCGGCCGACCGCTATTTCCAGGACACCGCGTCCGAGCTCGAGAAGCTCGTGCCGGAAGGCGTCGAAGGCCGTGTGCCGTACAAGGGCAGCGTCGTTTCGATCCTGCACCAGCTAGCCGGCGGCCTGCGCGCCGCGATGGGTTACACGGGCAGCAAGAACGTCTCCGAGATGCGTTCGCGGCCCAAGTTCGTGCGCGTCACCGGCGCCGGCATGCGCGAGAGCCACGTGCACGACGTCCAGATCACCAAGGAAGCGCCTAACTACCGGGTTTCCTGAGGATTCCGGAAGGGCGTGTCGGGCTGGCGCGCGGCGCCAAAAAATTTTGAGGCAAAAATGAACAGCGCCGCGGAAATTGCGACACCCCAGACCGACATCCATTCATCGCGCGTCCTGATCCTCGACTTCGGAGCCCAGTACACCCAGCTCATCGCGCGCCGCGTGCGCGAGCTCGGCGTCTACTGCGAGATCCTTCCCTGGGACATCACCTCCGACGACGTCCGCAAGTGGAAGCCGAAGGGCATCATCCTCTCGGGCGGTCCCGAATCCGTCACCGACAAGGAGCCGCCGCGCGCGCCGCAGGCGGTGTTCGAGCTCGGCGTCCCGGTGCTCGGCATCTGCTACGGCATGCAGACCATGGCGCAGCAGCTCGGCGGCCGCGTCGTCAACTCCACGCATCGCGAGTTCGGCTACGCCGAGGTCACGAGCATCGCGCCCAACAAGCTGTTCGACGGTGTGTTCGACCGCAAGGACGGCGAAGGCCGCGGCGTCCTCGACGTGTGGATGAGCCACGGCGACAAGGTCGATGCGTTGCCGCCCGGATTCTCCGCCATCGCGCGCAGCGCGAATGCGCCGCTCGCCGCGATGGCCGACGAGTCGCGCCGGTTCTAAGCGGTGCAGTTCCACCCGGAAGTCACGCACACACTGCAGGGCAAGGTGCTGCTCGAGCGTTTCGTGCGCGAGATCTCGGGCTGCGAGGCGCTGTGGAGCGTCGGCAACATCATCGAAGACGCCATCGCTCGCGTGCGCGCGCAGGTGGGGAAGGGCAAGGTGCTGCTCGGGCTATCGGGCGGCGTCGATTCTTCGGTGGTCGCGGCGCTGCTGCACAAGGCCATCGGCGACCAGCTCGTCTGTGTGTTCGTCGATCACGGCCTGCTGCGCCTCAACGAAGGCGACGCCGTGATGAAGATCTTCGCCGAGAACCTCGGCGTTAAGGTCATCCGCGTGGACGCGGAGCAGCGCTTCCTCGACGCGTTGCGCGGCGAGAGCGACCCCGAGCGCAAGCGCAAGATCATCGGCGGCGAATTCGTGAAGGTGTTCGACGAAGAGGCGCACAAGCTGACCGGCGTCGACTTCCTGGCGCAGGGCACTATCTACCCGGACGTTATCGAATCCGCCGGCTCCAAGACCGGCAAGGCGCACGTCATCAAGTCGCATCACAACGTGGGCGGTTTGCCCGCGAACATGCGCATGAAGCTGGTCGAGCCGCTGCGCGAGCTCTTCAAGGACGAGGTGCGCAGACTCGGTGTGGAGCTCGGGCTGCCGCGCGAGATGGTCTATCGCCATCCCTTCCCGGGCCCCGGCCTGGGCGTGCGCATCCTCGGGGAGGTGCGCAAGGACTATGCGGACCTGCTGCGCCAGGCGGACCACATCTTCATCGAAGAGCTGCGCCGGCACGATCTGTACGACAAGACGTCGCAGGCGTTCGCCGTTTTCCTGCCCGTGCGCTCCGTGGGCGTAATGGGTGACGGCCGTCGCTACGACTACGTCGTCAGCCTGCGCGCAGTCGAGACCATCGACTTCATGACCGCGCACTGGGCGCGGCTGCCATATGACTTCCTGGATCTCGTGTCACGTCGCATCGTGAACGAAGTGAAGGGCATCTCACGCGTCGTGTACGACATTTCCGGGAAGCCGCCGGCCACGATCGAGTGGGAGTGATCCCCCGAATCGAAGGTTTGGTTGCTCGGCGGCCGCACGGCGATCCTGATCGCGCCACGCGATCGGTATCATCGGCGACCTAGCGCGTCGACGGCGTCATAAACGGGCTTCCTGTTCAGCTTCCGATCGAACAGCAGCGGATAGTTGGTTCGGCCGCGCACCGGGAAATTGTTTTTCCAAGACTCGCCGTCGTGCGTACCCCAGAACGTGACCCGCTCGATCTTGTCGCGATGCTTGAGCAGTAGCTCGAAGAATCGCTTGTAGCGGTCGATCTGCTCCTGCTCCACTTCTTTCGGCAATCCGTCGACATAGGGATTGAGTTCATCGGCGTACTTCTCGACGGCCGAGATCTCGGCGCCGGTGGACGCCGATGGCCGCGGCAACACATCGACTTCGAGCTCGGTTACGTGCACCTTCAAGCCTTGCGCGGCGATCGCTTCGATGCTTGCTTCGTATTCGCGCAAATCCGGATAGTCGAGGCCAATGTGACCTTGGAATCCCACGCCGTGAATGGGGATGCCGCGCCGCTTGTAATCGCGAATCCGCTCCACCAGGAAGGCGCGTCGGCCGGGGTTGTGCTCGTTGTAGTCGTTATAGATGAGATGCGCCTTCGGATCGGCGTCATGCGCGAGCTGAAAGGCCCTTTCCATGTAGGTGGGGCCGAGGATCTTGAACCACTGCGTCTGGCGCCAGCCTTTCTCATCCTCCTCGATCGCTTCGTTGACGACGTCCCAGGTTCCGATCCGGTTGCGATATCGCCCGACGACCGTGGCGATATGGTTCTCCATTCGTGCCGCCAGGCGCTCCCCGGAAACGGGACTTCCACTCTCATCGAGGAACACGGATCTCGGCACCTGCGAGTGCCACACGAGCGTGTGCCCGACGATATGCATGCCATGTTCAGTGCCGAAATCCACGAACTGGTCTGCCGGCGCCCAATTCCAGCGATCTTCGGCAGGATGGATCTCCATCCATTTCATGCAGTTTTCCGCGGTGATCGAATTGAACTCGCGGGCAATCAAATTGCGTTGCGTGGGATCGGCGCTTTCCAGCGTGCGCCGGTTGACCGCTGTGCCTAGCAGGAAGTCGCCCTTGAACGCTTCCTTCAATCCCGACTCGCGGGCCGCAGCATGAACAGCACCCGGGCGAATGGTCGTCGCGGCGACGGCGGCGGCGGCCAGGGACGTGAAACGACGACGTGAAATCGGCATCTTTGGCGAACCTGTGCAGATGGTGGTTCCGCATTCAAACCCACTTGTCTGTACACGACAAGATTTCTCTACGGCGCCATGAAGTGGAAGGCGCGGGTTGCGGTCCGCGGCGAAGATTCCGCGCCGTCACCGTGCTCGGCTACGCATCGGGCGGGTCGCTCAAACTGCGATCGGCGTCATGTTGCGGGCCGGCACGCCGTTGCATAGTCGCGCGGTTGCGCCGCCAAACTCGCAGGGCGTCATGGAGAGAAGGATTTAAATGAAGGGAACTCTGGCTGGCCTTGCGCTGGCGGCATTCGTGGTTTCCCCGGCATTCGGAGCGGTCGAGCCTACCGACCCCGCGATGCGCCTCCTCGAAACGAGCGGCTTCGACGCCATCGTTCGCGTCGACGCGACGAGCGACGCGACCTTGAACGAACAAATGCCGGAGTCGCTGCCGCCCGAGTTGCGTGCCCAGCTCGTCAGCGTTCTCGATCGGACACTGCGCTACGCTGAAACGCGACGCGCGACGGCCCAGGAAATTTCGAAGCGAGTCGATCGCGAGGTCATCGAGCGACATCTGCGCTGGTGGGCATCGAGCAGCGGGCGCGCCGTCGCGGCCGCGCATTCGGCCGCCTTTCGCGAGCTGGTGTCACCCGCCACGAGCGGTGCGGCGCCGCCGAATCCGGGCGCCGCGTCGATCGCCCGGACGTCTCCTTTCACCACGCTGCTGCCCGACCTCGCGGGCACGAGTCGTGGAGGCCGCGAATGCCTGCGCATGGTCGTGAGCTTCAGGCGTGTGTGCGTGACCACGAAGGTCCTTGTTCCCGAAGCGCCTCAGGCGCTCCTGGCGAACTATTCGAAACTTTCCGCAGGCGACCGAGCGGCCTTCCAGAGTTACCTCGACTCGCCGGGCGCCAGGGATCTCATGAAGGCCCTCGGCGATTCCTATCTACAGGCGAGGCAGGCCGCCGTTTCGAAAGCGCGAAGCTCATTCGACGAGACGGTCCAGCGGTTCGCCCGCGCGAAGATCGGGGCCGAGAGCGAATCGGGACTGCGCAGAGTGATCACGCTCGTCGATGCGGGCGACCAGCTCGAGGAAGCGCGGATCGTCCTGCACCTGCTGCGCAGCGTCGCGCCCCGCGAACCGCGCATCCCCGTCGAACTCGCGCGCGTGGCGATGAAGCAGGGGCCGCTGGTGCAGGAGCATCACTTCCGCGGAGATCCGCCGGTCATTGCGCAGGAATTTCTCGATGACGCGCAATCCTGGATGGATCATGCGATCGCCCTGGATCCGCGGCGCGCGGACACACTGGTGCTGGCGGGCCATCTCGCGTATCTGCAGCGGCAATTTCCGAAGGGGATCGTATATCTCGAGCGGGCGCGGAAGATCGGCACCTCCAACCCGTGGCTGCCGCTCAATCTGTCGGATGTGTTGTGGGCGGAAGGGCGAAACAAAGACATGGATCGCGGGTTGATAGGTCGGGCCGCCCAGGAACTGGAAACCGCGCTCGCCAACGGACTGCCGGCCAAGTATCGGTGGCAGGCCAACTACGCGCTCGCGCACATCTACGAGGACCTGGGCGATATCGCGAAGGGCCGGGGTCAATTCCTGCGTCTGATTTCAGCGAGTCGTGGATATGACAAGGCGCAGGTCTGGCTCGAATACAGCTCATTCCTCTTCCACGCCGCAGGCGATGTCGACGGCGCGATCGCGGCTGCGCGCGAATCGCTCGAGTTCGGTGAGGTCGAAAGGGCGCATCTCATCCTGGCCCAGATGGTGCTCGTCAAGGCCGCGTCTCTGTACGAGCGCGGGCAAAAAGCCGATGCCGCGAAATTCGTGCAGGAAGCGCGCAGCGAGAATCCGCAGCTGGGTCGCGACTACTCGGCCCACGCGTGGTTTCCGAGGACACGGCCTGCGGTATTCGCATTGCTGGAAGCGGGCGTGGTTCGCGACCTTTCCGACTCCGAGGGTGGCCGGACATTGCTGAACGCCTGCGGCAATGCGGGCGCGGCGGACATCGAGCGGATGATCAAGTGGCGCGCGGACCCTAACTACCATGACCCGGACGAGGGAACTCCGTTGCACGTCGCGATCCGGGCCGGAAACGTCGATGCGCTGCGCACTCTGCTCGCGCACGGCGCGGACGCGACGATTCGGGACCAGGAGGGCCGCCTGCCCCTCGAAATGGTTGCCGAGCGCGAGCACGACGACCCCAGGGTCGCGAAGATGGGCGACATGTTGCGGAAAGCGACTCGCGGCAACCCGGCCGCCGCCGTGCCGACCGGCGCGCCGCTCAGGGCCGGATACAAGTACCAGGTCTTGAAGCGCATCCACAACGATTCGTATGGACACGACCTGGCGGCCGGAGCGGAGGTCACCTTCACGGGATTCTGCTCGTACTCGGATGAACGACTGGCGTGCCTGAAGTTCAAGAATCCGGATCCGGCGAGCCGGGCCGCGGTGTGGGATGTCGCGCTCGCGAAGGACGAACTCGTGAACTGGCAGGAATGGTTCAAGGAGATAGGCGTCGCCGCGGCGCGATGATTTCTCCCGCGCGATCGGCAGGCGTATGCTGCCGCCTATCTTGCGCCGCAGCCTCGAACCGGAACCGCTGAATTGACCGCCATGCGCGTGCGGATCCCCACCGAGCGACTCGCGGACCTGCCGGACGGGGAGCGCGGTCTCAGCACGGCCGAAGCCGAAGCCCGGCGCGCCCGGCACGGCGCCAACGATATCGTCGAAGCGGCGCCCGCGACCTTGTGGATGCTGGCCCGCGACACCCTGCGAGATCCGATGCTCTGGTTCCTTATCGGAACCGCTGCGCTGTTCCTCTGGCTGGGCGATCGCGTCGAGGCGATGATCCTGCTGTTCGCGATCATTCCGTTGATCGGCATGGATGCCTTCCTGCACCGGCGCACGCAGGCCTCGACCCAGGGACTGGTCAGCCGGCTAGCTACCACCGCACGGACGCTGCGCGACGGGCAATGGAGCCTGCTGCCGGCCCGCGAACTCGTGCCGGGTGACCTGGTCGAGGTGCGCGCGGGAGAGCCGGTGCCGGCCGATGGACTGCTCGGTTCCGGAGACAACGTCCAGCTCGACGAATCGATGCTCAGTGGAGAGTCATTGCCGGTCGCCAAGCAACCTCACGTGGCCGGCAAGCAGGACGTCGCCGCGGAGAACTGGCTTGCGGCCGGCACGCGAATGCTGACCGGCACGGCGCGCATGCGCGTCACGTACACCGGCGGCGAGACACTGTATGGCGAGATCGCGCGCCTCGCCGTGCAGGGCTCGCATGCCCGCACGCCGCTGCAGCAGGCGATCGCGCGGCTGGTTGCCGTGCTGCTCACCGCCGCGATCGCGATGTGTCTTCTGCTGGCCGCCATCCGCCTGTACCAAGGGTACGGAGTCGTCGATGCGCTGCTCAGCGGCGTGACCCTGGCGGTGGCGGCACTGCCCGAGGAATTCCCGGTGGTGTTCACCTTTTTCCTGGGCGCGGGCGTCTATCGGCTGGCGCGGCGCCAGGCACTGGTGCGCCGCGCCGTGGCGGTGGAGAACATCGGCCGCGTCACCTGCATCTGCTCGGACAAGACCGGCACCATGACCGAGGGGCGATTGGTCCTCGTGCAGCAGGACCCGGCCGCCGGAACCGACGGCCAGGATCTGCTGCGTGTCGCCGCGATGGCCTCCCGCCACGACAGCGGTGATCCACTCGACGCCGCCATCTTCGGCGCCGCGCCCGCGGCCGCCGATTCCGCGCGCCGCATGCAGGTTTTTCCATTCACTGAAGCACGGCGGCGCGAGACGTCGGTATGGCAGACGGGCGCGGATGCGGTCCTGGCCGTGACCAAGGGCGCACCCGAGACCGTTTTCGATCTATGCGCATTGAACGGGGCGGACCGCACACAGTGGCTCGAACGAGTCGCGAGACATGCGGAAGCCGGTCACAAGGTCATCGCCTTTGCTACGCGACCCGTGGATGCCGCGAGCCTCGACGCCGACGCGGAGCCGGACGCGGAGTTCACCTTCCGCGGGCTGCTGGCCTTCGCCGACCCACTGCGCGACGGCGTTCGCGAGGCGGTGCAGGAATGCACCGCGGCCGGCATCCGGGTGATCATGGTCACCGGCGATCATCCCGGCACCGCACGCGCGATCGCGCTGCAGGCTGGGCTGGGCGATGGACGGCCCGAGGTGTTCACCATGGAAGCGATGGCCAGCATGGACCAGGCTCCGGCGCGCATCGACGTCGTGGCGCGCGCGGTGCCGGCGCAGAAGCTGGAACTGGTGCAGCGGTTGCAGCAGCGTGGCGAAATCGTCGCCGTGACGGGCGATGGGGTGAACGACGCGCCCGCGTTGCAGGCGGCGGATGTCGGCATCGCCATGGGGGAATCCGGATCCCACAGCAGTCGCGAAGTTGCCGCTGTCGTGCTGCTCGACGACAACTTCCGCACCATCACACGCGCCATCGCGGAAGGCCGGCAGTTGTTCCGCAACCTGCAGACCAGCTTTGCGTACCTGCTCATCGTGCACCTGCCGCTGGTGCTTACCGCCGCACTGGTGCCGATGGCAGGCCAGCCGCTGCTGTATCTGCCTATCCACATCGTCTGGCTCGAGCTGTTGATCCATCCTACGGCGATGCTGGTGTTCCAGGATCCGCCGCCCGCGGGACGCATGGCGCCTGCGAATCGCGAGCGTCGCGCGTCCTTCTTCGGCAAGAGGGAGTGGCTGGTCATCGTGCTGGTGGGGCTGGGCATCACCGCCGCCGTGCTGTTCGCCTATCGGTATGGACTGAATGCGCAGGGCGCCGGGCAGGCCCGCACGCTGGCATTGGCGACTCTGATTCTCGCCAGCACCATGGTCACGCTGGTGCTCTCGGGGCTGAGGTCGCACGCCTCGCGCATCATCACCGGCGCTGCCCTGATTTCACTGGTGGCGATGGTGCAAGTGCCGCGCCTTGCCGAATGGTTGCACCTGGTGCCGCTGTCGATGCATGACTGGGTATTCGTCGGTGCCGCCGGTATCCTGACCGGTGGACTGAGCCTGTTACTGACGCAGCGAACTACCCCGTGATCAGCCATCTAGACATCCGCCTCGCTACCCAGTCCGACGCCGCCGAGATCGCGGCGATGTCGCGCGACTACATCGAGCAGGGCCTGCCCTGGACCTGGACGGAGTCGCGCGTGAAGTTTTCGATCGCGTCGATGGAAACGAACGTCGGCGGCGCGCGCGACGCCGGCGTGATCGTCGGCTTCGGCATCATGTCCTATCCACGCGACGACGCGCACCTGCTGCTGTTCGCCGTGCGGCCCGAGTACCGCCGCCGTGGCGTCGGCAGCGCGATGTTGTCGCTGCTCGAATCGGTGGGACGCGAGCTCGGCATGCGCCGCATCCGCGTGGAATGCCGGCGCGACAACGATGCGGCGCGCAATTTCTACGCGGAACATGGTTACCATGAGTTGGCGATTCATCAACGCATGTATCGCGGCCTGGCGGATGGAATCTGTCTCGAGAAGTGGCTGACCAATAATTCCGACCGGGTGGATGCATGAGTCCGTGGACTGTCGATCCAGCGAAGCAGGCCGGTTCGCCTCGATCTCGGGGCCAGCCCCGACCCGCGGTCTCGATGATCGTCACCGGCTTCGTCACTGCTTTGCTGTTGCTCGCGTTCGCGACTTATCAGCACGCGCCCGACAAGGCGAAACAGACGTTATGGGCTCCTTCGATGATCGTGCACGCGATCCTGGTTCGTTGCCCGGAGGACCGGAGTCTTCCTCCCAATGAATGTCCGTCGGAGATTCCTCCTAATTTCGCCGTGCTGTTCGGGTCGTTCTTCACGTTCTATTTCGTCCTGGGCGCCGGCATCGGCGCCGCGGTCAGCGCGGTGCGTCACGGATTCCGAAAAAGCGGCACATAGCAGTAGAAAGGGGGGCAAATGAGAAATCACTCCGGTGCGGTCTTACGTTGCCTGACCGCGATCCTTGGTGTGCTGATGGCGCCGGTTGCTTACGCGGACTTGTATGGAGCCGTGGCCGCGTACGAGAAAAAGGATCATGCACGCGCGTTCGAACTATTCCGCGAGCTCGCGGAGCTGGGGCACCCGCTCGCGCAGGAAACGCTCGCGATCATGTACGTGATGGGCGAGGGCGTGAAACGCGACAACGTCGCGGGCTATGCCTGGGCGCAGATCGCGCAGGAAACCGATCCTCGCGCGAAAGTGCAACCGATCATCGACCAGCTGGACAAGAGTCTGTCGGCCGATGCACGCGCGAGGGTAGCCGAAATCAGGAGCAAGTTCGGCAAGCAGGCGCTGGAGGCCTGGCTGCTGCCGTTGCCGCGCGAAGCTTCCGGCGAGGAAAAAGCCGGGAAACTGCCGGAGCCGACAGAGCCGACCTGCAGCTTTGCTGAAGTGGCAAATACAAATGGTATCTATCCGCGCGAGGCGATGCGGGACGGCGTCTCCGGCAGCGTTTTCATCAAGACGACCGTGCTCCCCGATGGTCGTGCCCGCAATCCACGCCCATTGCTGTCACTTCCGCCGAACGGATTCGAGCTCTCCGGACGGACCATCGCCTTCCAATCGAAATTCAAGGCGCCGAAGGTCGACGGAGTCGCTGTTCCGTGCACCATAACATTCTGGTTCCGTTTTACCTTGCAGTCCTCCGACACGGAGCGGGTTCTGAAGAAGGAACTCGAGAAGTTGAAAGCGGACGTGGCGGCGCGCGATCCACTGGCTCAGGTGCAATACGCCTTGTTGAAGACAGGCTGGCCGAACTTGAATCGCGAAAAGGAAAACATCGCTCCCATGCTGATCGAGGCGGCGCAGGCCGGATTGCCGACCGCCCAGTTCTCGGTGGGGTTCTATACTCTTGGGGGCATGTCCGTCACGCGCGACCGCGCGAAGGGCCTGCGCTGGCTGGAAATGGCCGCCAGCAAGGGCCATCACGACGCCGCGGTGGTGCTCGCCACCGAACTACTGCGCAACAACCCCGGCTCGTCCGACGTCGCGCGTGCTCGCAATCTGCTGGAGACGGCAGCCGCGGGAGACAACATGAGCGGCAAGTATTTCCTCGCGGACTTGCTCCTGGAGGCGGGCTCCGCCCCCGCCGATCCGCGCCGTTCACTCGAACTGCTCGGCGACGTCATGAAGCACCTGCAAGAGGATCCGTCGGCATTCGAAGTTCGCGCTGCCGCCTTGTCCCAGACGGGTGACTTCGAAGGCGCGATCGCGGCGCAGAAGAGCGCGTTGGCAAAGGCGAAGAAGTTGCATTGGGACGTCGCGCCGCAGGAAGAGCGCATGGCCCTTTATTCGAAGAACCAGCCGTGGACGCGGCGGCTGCTCGACTACTGAAGGGACTCAGCCATGCGCCAACGCGAATTCGATCGCCGCGCAAGTCGCGACGACCTGTGCCTCGTTGCATCGCTCCGGCGTCGTGCGCGGACTGTCGGGATAAACCTCTGTCGTGCTCGTGAAGCGCGCGCCCGTCATGCCCGCGCACAGGCCTAACTTCCGCAGCGGATATTCGATCACGCCCGGCGCGACGACCGGCGAGCCGATGATTTCGTTCCGCTCGTCCGCTGGCGCGATGTGCGTGACCTTCGACACTGCCTCGATGATCGCGCGCTGGAATTCCGGCTGCCGGTTGTCCACGTCGTCGACGACGTAGAAACCATCGGGAATGAGTCCGTGCTCGTAAGGCTTGCCGTCGCGCGCCGCGAGGGCGGGGCGGAACTCGCTCTCGTCGGAGTCGGTCGTCTCGTGCAGGTCGATGTGCATGAGCACGCGTCCGCGCAGGGGCGCGATCAAACGCATCAAGGCCCTCGCTTCTTCCGCCGCGCCGTCTTCCTTGAATGACCGGTTGGGATCGACGGCATGCGCGTTCCAGCGATGGATGCGCTCGTAGCCCCACGGACTCACACACGGCACGACGAGCAGATTCACGGGATAGTCCGCCGCGCGCTGTTCGAGAAATTGAAGCGCGCCGTGCACGCCGCTCGTCTCGTAGCCGTGTACGCCGCCGGTCACGAGCATCACCGGACGCGAGTCGCTCCAGACGCGGCTGCGCACTGCGAGAAGGGGATAACGATCCGGCGGATAGTCGAGCGCGCCGTAAGGTTCGACGTCGAAGCGCGCCGCGAGTCGCTCGATGCGCGCGACGACGTCGTCGGCGTAGCTGCGCAGCTTGCGCTGGCGCGCGAGCCACTGCGCGCGCTCGGGGGATTCCCAGGGAACACCCGGTTTGCCTATGGGATATGGATTCAGTGCGGGATCCTCGTTGCGATTGGTCTATTCTCTCGGCCTCGCACCGAGTCGGGTCCTGTTTCAATTGTCATGAATGCATACGAAAAAGTGAATCCCTTCCGCAGCCTGTCGATTCTCGTGTTGGGCCTCGCGTTGACGTCGTGTTCGGCGCCCGAGAAGTCCGCCGCTCCCTCCGAATCTCACGCGCACGGTCACGGCCATGACCACGGGCATGCTCACGCATCCGCGCCGGCTTCCATCGCGCTGTCGCCCGAAGCATCGATCGCGACGATGCAGCTGCCGAGCGGCTTCCGGCTCGAGCCCGTGCTCGCCGAGCCGCACATCGCGGAGCCCGTGATGGTCGCGTTCGACGGCAACGGCCGCATGTACGTCGCGGAGATGCGCACCTACATGCAGGACGCAGATGGCACGGGCGAGAAGGAGCCGGTGAGCCGCGTCTCGCGTCACGAGGACACGGACGGCGACGGGGTGTACGACAAACACACCGTGTACGCGGACAAACTACTCCTGCCGCGCATCCTGCTGCCGCTCGATGACCGCATCATCATCGGCGAGACGAACACCGACGATCTGTACATCTACCGCGACGCGGATGGCGACGGCGTCGCCGACGAGAAGTCGCTGTGGTACGCGGGTGGACCGCGCGGCGGCAACATGGAGCACCAGCCGAACGGTCTCGTCTGGGCGCTCGACAACGGCATCTACTCGACTTACTACGACTATCGCCTGCGCGTCGGCGCGGACGGCAAGGCGGTGAAGGAATCGATCCCGGTCAATGGCGGCCAATGGGGTCTCACGCAGGACGACTGGGGCAAGGTCTGGTTCGTCAACGCCGGCAACGAAACCGGCCCGGTGCATTTCCAGCAGCACATCATCTATGGCCAGTTCTCCGTGCCTGACGAACTCATCGGCCGCTACAAGGTAGTTTGGCCGATCGCGCGCGTGCCGGACACGCAGGGCGGTCCCGGCCAGCTACGGCCCGACGACACGCTCAATCATTTCACCGCCACGAGCGGCCAGGACATCTTCCGTGGCGACCGTCTGCCGCAGGACCTGCGCGGCGACCTGTTGTTCGCCGAGCCCGTCGGCCGCCTCGTCCGGCGCACCAAGATCACGGTCGAGGATGGCATCACGCGCCTCGCCAACGCTTACGAAGACAGCGAAGGCGAATTCATCCGCGCGACCGATCCGCTGTTCCGGCCCGTCAACATGATCACGGCGCCCGACGGCACGCTGTACATCGTCGACATGTACCGCGGCATCATTCAGCAGGCGAACTGGACCCGCAAAGGCAGCTACCTGCGGCAGAAGATCGACGAGTTCAACTTCCAGAAGGAGATCGGGCGAGGTCGCATCTATCGCGTACGTCACGAGAACTTCGAACGGGGTCCGCAGCCACGGATGCTCGACGAGACGCCTGCCCAGTGGGTGACACACCTGTCGCATCCGAACGGCTGGTGGCGCGACACCGCGCAGAAACTGCTCGTAATGCGTCGCGACCTCTCCGTCGTGCCCGCGCTCGAGAAGCTCGCGGGCGCCGACGCGGCCGATCCGCGTCCGCGGCTGCACGCGTTGTGGACGCTCGACGGACTTGGCGCGCTCGGTGACAAGCTGATCCTCCAGGCAGTGAAGGCCGCCGATCCGCAGGTGCGAATCGCCGGGTTGCGGCTCGCGGAGTTGCGCCTGGACGGCAAGACGAAGGCCAATGCGCCGCTGGCGGTCGCCGCGCGCGGCGCGTTGCAGGACTCCGATCCGCGCGTGGTCATCCAGGCCATGTTGTCGCTGCGTCGCGCAGGCGTGGCCGACGCGGAGAAGGTCATCCGGGCCGCGGCCGAGGCTTCCTCTTCGGCCGGTGTGTACGCGATCAACGAGCAGCTCTGGAGCGAGGCAAACAAGGAAGATCCGCAGCTCATCCGCCTGCTCGGCGTCAACGGTCTCAAGTCCTATCGCTCGGGCGCCACGCTGTATGGTTCGGTGTGTTTCGCCTGTCACGGCGCCGACGGGCGCGGCGCGCCGATGCCGGGGTCTGAAGGGCGAACCATCGCGCCGTCGCTGGCCGGATCCGCGCGAGTCATCGGTGACGAACGCGCGGCGATCGCGATCATGCTGCACGGGCTGCAGGGCGAGGTCGATGGCATCGACTACGGCGCGCCCATGGTGCCGATGAACTCCTATTCGGATGCCGAGCTCGCGAACGTGCTCACCTACATCCGTAACAGCTTCGGCAACCGCGCGCCCGCGGTGGAAGCGGGGGCCGTCGCGGCCGGCCGTACCGCCGACGCGGCGCGCACCAACTACTGGACCCTTGCGGAGCTGGGCGGCCGGATCCCGGCGCTCGCGACGCCGCGCAAGCGTTTCGAGCGCCGCAGCGAGTGGAAACTCGCCGCCAACATGGAGGCGCGCGCGAACGCCCCGCTCGAAACCATGCTCGATGGAGACCCG
The DNA here is from genome assembly GCA_023433465.1 of Pseudomonadota bacterium. Lineage (GTDB taxonomy): Bacteria > Pseudomonadota > Gammaproteobacteria > Steroidobacterales > Steroidobacteraceae > CADEED01. The sequence goes on from JAEZCR010000067.1 coordinate 14,587, forward strand.
AAGACCGGCTACTTCACCCAGGGGTTCAAGCCCTTCCCGGTGGAATGGCTCACGGTCGAATTGCCCGCGCGCAGCAGGATCGTCGGCATCGACATCGATTCGCGCGGTGAGAAGACGTCGCGCGGCGAGGACATGGGCTGGGCGCCGGTCTACAGCGTGGAAACCTCCGACGACGGCAAGACCTGGACCATGGTCGCGCCCCGCGTGATCGGGGAGCCGCATGCCCGCCTCAACTTCGCCGCCCCGGTCGAAGCGCGCCATCTGCGCATCGCCATCACGGAGAAGGACGGCTGGCAGCCGTGGGTCATCAAGGAACTCAATTTCTACGGCGATGAAGGCTGAGGGAGCCTCCACACCGGGAACATCACGACAACACACAAGGGAAAAGAACCATGAAATCTCGATCCTTCCTCGGCGCTCTTGCGCTGCTCCTCGCTGCCGCCATGCCGGCCAGCGCCGGCGACCTTGCTGGCCGCTGGACGGCCGAATTCGACTCTCCGATCGGCGTGCAGAAGTACGTCTACGAATTCAAGAAGGCTGGCGATTCCCTGACCGGCGAGGCGACGTTCGAGCGCTCGATCGGCAATGGCTCGGTGGCGCTCAAGAACGTGAAAGTGGAAGGTGACAAGATTTCCTTCGAAGAGCCGCTCGCGATCGAGGGCAACGAACTCACCATCACGTACACGGGTACGCTGTCCGGCGACGAACTGAAGCTCACGCGCGTCGTGGGGGACTTCGGCTCCGAGGAGCTGACCGCCAAACGCGCGGCGACTCCGGCGGGCTGACGCTTCTGCGCGGCGCGTGGGAGATAGTTAGATCCCCACGTTTCGATCCAACCGCCGCACCTGTACGCGGACAGGGAACGTCCGCGTACAGCCGGAAATTCTGTCGATTTCAGGTGTCACGAATTGGCCACTCGTGACGTGGCGGTCCGCCTGGGGCATTCCCGCTTCGCGCGTGGCCGAATCGCTCCGCCTGATGGCATCATCGCGACCATCCCGCATTCGAACTAGAAGATCGGGGAGGTTCCGTGGGGAAGTTCGAGGGTCGTTGCCTTCTGGGCGTCTGCGCCGCGTTCATCGCGCTGACCATATGTAATGTTTCGTCGGCCGGCGTGAATGAGTTCACGTTCACGGGGCCCGAAGGCGGGGGAGTCACGGGAATCGCCTTCAAGCCGGATGACCACAATGTCGTGATCATCGGAGGCCCACGCGGGGTCTATCGCAGCGAAGATGGCGGTCTGACCTGGCAGCCGGCCGAAGCCGCGATGCAGAACGGACCGCTGGACATCGCGTTCGATCCCACGAACTTCAATCGCGTCGTGATCACGAGCGGGGACCGCCTGTTCGTGAGCGAGGACGCGGGCCTCACTTACTCCATCCTTCAACCTCCGGCCGCGCAGGCCAGCATCTCGAAGATCGAATTCGCCTCCGACGGCACTCTCTACGCGCTCAACTTCGGTGGCAGGATCTACTCGGCGGTCGCGCCGTTCAACAGCTGGAGTCCGCCTCGGGGGCCGTTGCCGGGAAGTCATTTCGGCACGGCGTTGGCGGTCGATTCGCAGGATGTGGGCGTACTTTTCGTCGCGATCGAGGGGTATGGGATCTTTCGAAGCGACGACGGCGGCAGCACCTGGACGGTACCGCTCACCTCGGGCATGACGTCGCCCGCCACCATCGGCGTCAATGCGATCACGGTGAATCCGGACGATTCGAACGTCGTGCTCGCCAGCACGAGCGATGGACTGTATCGCTCGAACAATCGCGGCGCTTCGTGGACCTGGCAGGGTCTCGGCTTCGTTCACTGGGCCGGATTCGATCCGCACACGCCGGGGTTCATCAGTGCGCGGGGCACATACGGACACCTCATGCACAGCCAAAACGACGGTGCATCCTGGTTCCTCAATGCCGATCAAAAAGTCGCGGGAGGGGAAGCGGCGTTCGACCCGGCGACTCCCGGCAGGCTCCTGGCGACGTCGACCAACGGAGTCATCGAGACGCTCGACTATGGCGCGACGTTCACGTATCGCAACACCGGGTTGCGGGGCGGAGGACCGCAGGAGCTGACGGTGTCGGACGACGGCACGGTGTTCCTGGCGATGTCGGCGGGCCTGGACGCGCTCTTCAGGCGCGGGACGACTAACTACACGCCCGTCGGAACCGCGCAGCTGCGCGGCTTCGCCGCCGGCACGGTCGCGATCACCGCGTTCGCGGCATCCCCGACGAATTCGAACCGGCTGTACGCCGTGAACAACGGCAACCAGCTCATGCGCAGCGCCGACGGCGGCGCAAACTGGACCGCGCCGCACGCGGCGTTCTGGGGTATCGATTACATCAATGGCGTCGCGTTCAATCCGGGTGATCCGGACGTGGCATACGTGGGGCGCACCACATCTGGCCTGTGGCGCACCTCGAACGACGGAGCCACCTGGGATCCGCTGCCGGGCTCGCCGACCTACGTGCGCACGATCGCATTCGATCCCGCCAACAACGACGTGATGTACATCAGTGGTGGCACGACGGTGACGGGCGCCAACGGGATCTACAAGTCAGTGGATGGCGGAAATACGTGGGACGAAGTGCTCGCGCCTGGGAGCAGCTCCTGGATCTATGCCTTCACGTTCGATCCGGAGAATTCCAGTACGGTATACGCCAGCGGTACCGGCGGTCTCCTGAAAACCATCAACGGCGGCGCGAGCTGGGAGCTGGTGAATTTCGGCAGCAATCTCGGCGTCAGCGTCAATTCGTGGGGCATGTACATCGATGCCGCGCGACCCTCGACGATGGTCGTGGTAGGACTGAACGGTGGCACCGGATTTCTCCGCACCGTGGACGGCGGAGTCACGTGGCAGCTGACACTGTTGGGAGGTGGCTACGGCATCTCGGCTCCGGTGGTGCTACTCAGCGACCTGGTCGTGCGGCCGCAGGAGCCCAACCTGCTCATCATGGCCGCGCAGAATGGCGGTGTCCTCGAGTACGAGGTCGCGCCGGATCTGGAGTTGTCGATGAGCGGCCCTGATGGCCCGATCGCGCTCGGCTCGGTCACGCCGCTGCAGCTGACCATCCGAAATCTCGGGATTCACGATGCGTCCGCCGCCGAGGTCAACATCACGCTGCCGGCCTGGCTGACGCCGTCGACACCCGCGGGCTGCAACTACTCGGCGCCGACCCTGACGTGCGCCGTCAGCTTCATCCGCAGCGAGCAGACCCGGACCATCGACTTTCAGGTGACCGCGTCGATGTCGCCCTCGAACGGCCAGGTGTCGGCCACCGTCTCGGGACACGAGCGAGACCCGGTCTCCAGTAATGACGTCGCGAGCGTCGCGCTGCAGTCGCTCGAGTTTGCGGACCTCGTGACTTCGTTCGGAAGTTCCGCGCTGACGTTCGACAATCACGGCGAGGTGACACTGGCGGCTACGGTGACCAACGCCGGTCCGAATCCTTCAACCAATACGCAGGTCGTCATCGAGCTGGGATCCCGGCTGACGGGCGTGACTTTGACACCGGAGCAAGGAACCTGCGCGCTTGCGGGTACCACTGCGACCTGCAAGGTCGGCACGCTGGCCTTGGGCGGTGATGGTGTCCGCATCGACATCACGGGAACCGCGGACGGGATTGGTCCCACCGCCGTGACGGCGTTGGCGCAGGGCGAGGGCGTCGATACGAATACCGATCAGGGCGCGACGGCCAACCTGACGTTGCGGGCCGCGGCGGATATCGGTGTGGCCGTGGCCGACAGCGCTGACCCCATCACGACGGGGACCAACTGGACCTACACCGCGACGGTGACCAACGCGGGTCCGGACGCCGGCGACGCGACCTTGAGCGTGACGCTCGAGGGGGCGACGCCGTCGCAGGCCAGTGGCACGGGCGCGGTCTGCGCGATCAGCGGCGCTGTCGTGACCTGCGAGCTCGAGAACATGGCGAATGGCGCGTCGGTCGCGGTCGCGATCGTCGCGTCGTCGTCGACAACGGGCAACGCGACGGCGAACGCCACCGTGACCTTCGGCGGCACCGATTCCGCGAACGCCAACAACACGGCGTCCGCGTCCACGACCAAGGTCGCACCGCCGCCGCCTGCCAGCTCAGGCGGGGGCAAGAAGGGTGGCGGTGGCGCACTCGACGTGTGGTTGCTCCTGGGCTTGCTGAGCCTGCTGGGACTGGCCGCCGCGCGGAGAGCGAAGGTCTCAGCGCGTATACTGGCGTGAGT
>JAEZCR010000097.1 GCA_023433465.1 Pseudomonadota bacterium
CCGTCTGCTGGGTCGCGGCGCGCGCCGCGAGACGGACCTGTTCTTCCGTGCCTAACAGGATGATGTCGGAGAGCGCGGCCTCTACCGCATCGCGGATGCGGCGCGAGCGGTCCGTGCTCTCATAGACGTTGTCGGGCAGCGGGGCATAAGCATCCCAGGGCTCGCGCAACCGCAGATCGCGCATGTGCGTGGGGTCGACAGCGAGATCCCCGGTGAACGATCCACCGAGTGTCTTGTAAGCCGCGATCAGCGTGCGCAGCCTCTCGTTGATCTGGCGATTCTCTCGCTCGCGGCGCTGCTGGATCGTCTGCATCGCGAGCAGCCGGATACCCACGCCCAGCAACGTGATGATGGCGAGGCCGAGGAGCGTCGAAAGCACCGCCTGCCAGGAGCTGAAGTCGAAGCCGCGCATCCGGGCATTCTTGTCGGTTGCGGCGCGGGTGCAAGACCACGGATGTCCCATGTTGGTGTCGGCCGATGTCAGTTAGTCTGGGCCGTGACCGAGATTTCCGTTGCCTCCGCTCGCGATGCGGGCGCCATTGCCGCGCTGCGCGGGCACGTGGCGCGCGACATGACGCGACGATACGGGGAGGGGCATTGGTCCGCATGTCCGAGCGTCGCGGACGTTAGGCGGCAGGTTCGCGCCTCGCATGTACTGGTGGCCCGGCAGGGCGAGGACATCGTCGGCACGGTGCGACTCGTGGCCGCGAGGCAATGGGCCATCGATTCGGGCGCATTCACTCCGGCGAGAACCGCGCTTTATGTGTTTGGACTCGCGGTGGCGTCGGAAGCGCGCGGACTGGGCATCGGGCGGGAGATCATGGAAGCGGCGAAAGCAAAGGCGCGCGAGTGGCCAGCGCAGGCGCTGTGGCTCGATGCGTACGACCATGCCGCAGGGGCAGGCGGGTTCTATCTGGCCTGCGGGTTCCGCAAGGTGGGGCCGAGCTCGAGGAGCGAGGTGCCGGTGATCTTCTACGAATGGCTGGTGGACTAGCTAGGCTGCCATCACTTCGTGTTCGTAGTACGGGGTCTGGTGGTCCGCGAGGATCTTCTGCAGTTCGTCGACCGAGCGGCCCGCGGGGGTCAACCACGCGTCCAGGTTTTCCGGCTTGAGATTCACGATCATGCGATCGTGGCCCGCGGCCGCGACTTCGGCGGGCGGCTCATCGGTGATCGCCGCGAAGGACAGCAGCGGCGAGTCACCCTTTGGATCCTTCCACTCCGCGTACAGGCACGCGATCAGCATCGTCCCCGCCGGCTTCGGGATGAAATGCAGCACCTGGTTCCTGCCATCGCGATCCACGTTCTCGAAGAACGACTCGACCAGCATCACAGCATGCGAGAAGCCGAACTGCTCGCGCCAGTATTTGCCCAGGCTGTCGCGCCGCGCGTTGTAGAGTCCGGGTAGTTTGCGGTCGATGAACGCGGGTTCGTTCGGCTTGCGGCAGTGATATCGCGCGAGACGCATCACGCGGCGGCTGCCGTCCTGGAGCACGACGGGCGCGTAGTGCATGGGGAAGATGCGCGCTTCGGCCGGGTGCGGTTTCTCGGCCTTGAGTCGCTCGAGCCGGGTCAGCGCCTTCTCGATCTTGCCGGCCGCGATGCGTTTGCTCTCGGTCGCGGCCTTCGTGGTCTTGGTGAGAAGCGTGCGCTCCGCGTCGGCGAGGCGCTTCTTCTGCGCGAACACCTCACGCTCGAGTTTCGTGGTCTCCGCGGCACGGTACTCATCGATCATTGACTTGATCTTGCGCTCCGCATCCGACTTCGGCTGGTCGAACCAGCGCTCGACCGCGCGCGGGATGCGGATGCTGGAGTCGGAGAATCGGGCGCCGAAGATCTCCACGAACTGGTCGATGTCCATCTCCGCGCCGGTTTCGCGCAGGTATTTGGTGTAGGCCGACTGGATCTGGGCCGAATAACACATGGGCGGATTCTAGCCGCGTTCAGCCTGGGCTTTCTTCCCAGGGGGTTCCAGCAACGTGAACGATGCCAGAAGTCCTCCTACATGTGCGAATTCCGGGACAGGCTACACTGGTTCGAATGCCCACGATTCGCTCCCTGACGCTCAACCCGCTCGAACGCCGGGTATTCCTCGTCGCCCTGGCCAGCCTGGTTCCGCTGGCGTTACTGGCATTCGCACAGCTCGTCAGTAGTGCGAACAGCCAGCGCGAGCGTCTGCTGCGCGCGCACGACGACACGATGCTGGCGTTGCTCAGCGCGATCGACTCCGAATTGCAGACTGCATTCGCATCCCTCGACGTGCTCGCTGCCAGTCCAAGACTGATCCGGGAAAATTTCGTGGGTCTCAAGGAAGAGGCTATCCAGCTCATGGCTCGCCGTCCCTCGTGGTTGAACGTCGTCGTTTCGAACGAGCATGGACAGGTCATGAATGCGCGCTACATCGGGGCGACCGCGCCGCCCTCGGCGCCGGAGGAAGCTGCGGTCAAGGAGGTCATTCGCACGAAGCGATCCGTCGTGGCCAGCATCGAGCGGACTCCGATATTCAAGGAATACGCGGCGTCGGTGCACATACCATACGTACGCCAGGGAGAGGTGCGATATGTGCTCAGTGCGCGCATCCGGCCCGAGACCATGCGTGAGCTGCTCAGTACCCAGAGCATCACCCAGCCCGGCGTGATCGCCATATTCGATCGCAACTACAACATCGTGGCGCGCACGCTCAATCATGCCGAATCCGTCGGTAAACCCGCGTCCACGACGCTGATGAAATTCCTGCGCTCGGGGCAGACGGAGGGAATCGCCCGAACGGACACGCGCGAAGGCGTGGCGGTCTATACGGTATTTCGCCGCTCGCAGGTTTCCGGCTGGTGGATCGCGGCCGGCATTCCGCTGCAGGTCGTGGATGGCCCCATCGATCGGTCCTATCTGATTCTCGGGGGATCCTTGGTGCTGTCGATGTTGCTGGGCCTGGGCGCGGCGTTGCTCGTGGGGCGCACCATCGTCCGGCCGATGCGCGAACTGGAGCAGCAGGCGTTGCTGCTCGGCAGTGGTGAGGCGCCCGGCATGCCCAACTCGCGCCTGCCGGAGGTTCGACGCATCGCCGTGGCCATGGGCGCGGCGCATGATGCGCGCGAGACCGCGTTCGCACGCGAACGGGAAGCCAGGCTCTCGGCCGAAAACGCGAGCCGGGCGAAAGACGAGTTCCTGGCCATGCTGGGTCATGAGCTCCGCAATCCTCTCGCAGCCATCACCAATGCTTCACAGGTGGTGGACAAGAACCGTGCCTCCCTCGATGCGGGCAGTGCCGCGGCCGCGGCCATCATCCAGCGCCAGGCAAAACATCTCGCGCGGCTCACCGACGATCTGCTGGATGCAGGACGGGTGATTCTCGGCAAGATCTCGTTGACGCGCGGTCCGCTCGATCTGTCGTTGCTGGTGAGAAACTGCGTCGAGGGCATGCGCGCCACAGGGCGTTTTTCCGGGCACACGCTGGAGCTGCAACTCGATCACGTGTGGGTCCACGCGGACTCCACCCGCATCGACCAGATCGTGACCAATCTCGTGACCAACGCCGTCAAGTACACACCCGCGGGGGGCCACATCCGCGTCACCGTACGGCAGGAAGATCATACGGCCGTCATCTCTATCAGCGACACAGGCATCGGGCTCGAGCCGCAGTTGCTGCCACGCGTGTTCGATCTGTTCGTGCAGGGCGAGCGCGCACTCGACCGCGCACAAGGTGGACTTGGCATTGGTCTGACGCTGGTGAGGCGACTGGCGGAGCTGCATGGCGGCAGCGCGGAGGCGCACAGCGCCGGTTCCGGAAAAGGGTCCGAGTTCGTGGTGAAACTGCCCGCCATTGAACGGCCGTCCGTGTCGACCGCTGATGCGCAGGTGTCCGAGTCATCGCGCAGGCTGCGAATCGCGCTGATCGAAGACAACGAGGACGCGCGAATGAGCCTGCGCATGTTGCTGGAACTGGATGGACACGAAGTCCTCGAGGCGACGGATGGTATCCGCGGCGTCGAGCTCATCGAAAAGGAACCCGGCATCGACATCGCGTTCGTCGACATCGGACTTCCCGGGATGAATGGCTACGCGACTGCGCAGGGAATCCGCGCCGCGCGCGGCCACTCCATCCGCCTCGTGGCGATGTCGGGCTACGGTGCAGACAACGACGTGCAACGCGGCGAGCACGCGGGCTTCGACGCCTATATCGTGAAGCCCGCGGACATCGAGCGCGTGCAACTGGAGCTGGCGCTGGTCGCGCAGGCGCGGAACTGACTAGCTCTGCCTATTCCCGCAAATCGGCGAGCAAAGTGACGCACGCCTCGCGTTCGGCGCGCAGGGCCCGGGTCCGCCAGGTCATCCAGATCCAGCTGGCCAGCGAGACCACGAGGCATACCAATGAGTAGAAGACCAGGAATTCGAGGGCATCGATCAGCATCAGCAACCGCAGGATCCAGAGCAGCCCCACGAAGGCCGCGATGATCGCGATGTGCCAACGGCCCACGCGCATTGCCTGCAGCGCGGCATCCGCGCGCCGGATCCCGATGCGCAGGATCGATTCGGGTGTTTCGTCGTCCCAAGCCAGGCCCTGGCGCCGCGCCAATGCGGTCGCCACGCCGATCACCGGCGCGGAGATCAACAGAATCGCGGCGCTCAGCGTGTAGAGAAGTTTGTGCTCGGCCTGGTTCGCGGCCACCCATGCGAACCAGACTCCGACGCCCAGCGCGATGCAGCAGCCGAGTATCTCGAGCGCGAGCACGAGATGCGGCGCCCACCGGGCGCGCTTCAAGCGGCGCACGACGTGACTGGCGTCATAGTGCTGCGACTGCCAGTCGCGTTGCAGGCTGCGAATGAGTTCGTCAGTCATGGTGGAGTCGCTCTTTCAGTTGCTTCTTCGCGCGGTTCACGCGCACACCTACGTTCTCGATCGTGATGCCCAGGGTCTCCGCGATCTCCTCGTAGCTCATGTCTTCGAGGATCAAGGTGATCACCTGGCGATAGGGCAGTGAAAGCTGTCGTATCGCTTCGAGCAGTCGCCCGCTTCGCTCCGCCTGGAGGAAAGCCTGCTCCTGGCTGGGCGTCAGCACATCGGCATCGATGCCGGTCTCCTCGTGCGCACGCTCGCGGATGCGCCGGGTGACGTGACTGAGGCTGCGGTTATGTGCGATGCGGAACACGAAGGGCTTCAGCTTCTCGGGCTGCGTCAGGCGCGGCAGGGCCTGGACGATCGCCATGAGCACTTCCTGCAACAGCTCGTCCCGTAGCGCCCGATCACGCTCATAACTCGCCACGACGCGTGCGAGCGCGGGGGCGAATTGGGACACGACCTCTTGGGCATTCAGTGGCATTCAATCGGTAGTCTCGCAGGACCGGACTTTCTTACACACAAAAAGAATGTAAGTCGGCGACGGGTAGCGGGGACTTCAAGGGGGTCCGCAATGCGCGGACTTCAATGGAAAGCCATCATGAATTTCAAGGGTGCTCTTCTATCCACTCTTCCCGCCTTTCTGCTGTCGACTCTCGGCGCGCTGTCGGGATGCGCGAGCGATCGCCTCGCTCCGCAGGCGGATGTCTACTACAACTTCACGCTGATCGATCCCGCCACCGAGAAGCGCATCGATAACGCATGGGTAGTGGTCGAAGCAGGTCGATTGTCGCGTATAGGGTCGGGGCGACCCCCCAAGACCTCGGACCCGGCGCGCAGTCACGACCTGGGCAATCGCTTCGTGACGCCTGGACTCATCGATGCGCATGCGCACATCACCGCCACGGGAGTCCTGAAGATGGAAATGGTTAATGGCGCGCCCGTCCTGTCGATGAAGATCGATGAGGCGATCACGCAGCGCAACGCGCGCATCGCGCTCGCCCTCGGCGTCACGACCGTGCGCAATCCGGCGGGCAGTCCGGATGCAAACGCGCAATACGATCGCAACGTCGCATCGGGTGTGTGGATAGGTCCCGAAGCACGACACGCCGGCGCGGTCATTCAGCCCCCGCCGATGAGCGGTGAGATGTTCGTGTATCCGCGCACGGAAGCCGAATGGCAGGCCGAAGCGGCGCGCCAGAAGAAGCTCGGGATGACCTACTTCAAGCTCTACACCGATCTCAGCGAGCAGGAGCTCGCCACCGGGATCCGCGTCGCGCATGAGCATGGGCTCCAGGCGATCGCGCATCTCAATCACGTGAGCTGGACACGCGCGGTCGAGCTCGGAGTCGATGGACTCGAACACGCGCTGGCGACGAGCCCGGACCTGCTCGAGCCCGAGGCGCGCGCGAAGTTTCTCGCGGAACGCGACATGACTTCGCGATTCATGTACCGGTGGTTCGAGCATGTCGATCTGAACGGCCCGCTCGTGCGCCGGCTGGTCGAACTACTGGCCCGGAAGAAGATTCCGGTCAACCTCACGCTCGTCGTCAACGAGATCGTCTACAACACGGATGACCTGTCGCGTGTCATGCCGAAGTCCCAACTCGGGTTCATCCCTCCCGACGAACTCGCGGTTCACGAGAACCAGTTGCGCATGAGCGCCGCCGGCTGGACCGCGGAGGACTACACCCGTGCGCGCGCGGTGATGCCGAAGGTGCTGGCGTTCGCGCGCATGCTGCATGAGGCCGGCGTGCCGATGATGATCGGGACGGACGGCGGCGGCGGCGTCTTGTACTACCGCGAACTCGAGCTGCATCGCGAAGCCGGGATTCCAGTTTGGGACGTGCTGCGCATGGCGACATCCGGGACGGCGGACATCATGAAGATGGGCGACCGGATCGGGCACATCAAGGAAGGGTACGAGGCGGACCTCGCGATCTTCGAGGCCGATCCGAGCGTGGATGTGCGCGCGATCGAGCGGGTTTACGGCGTGATCAACGATGGAAAGTTTCTGCGATCCGCGGATCTGACCGGGCCGCGGTGAAGCTCAATTCGCCGCGCGCAACGAGATGCTGCCACCGGATGTGTGTGCATTGATCGGCTCACCGCCGCCATTGATGGCGCCTTTCAGACGGCCATTCTGCTGCGACGTCGTAGTGACCGGTAGATCTGAATCTATCGAGCCACCGCTCGTTGTGGCATCGAGATTGCCGGTCGTGGCTCGCGGAACTGTCAATCGAATGCTGCCACCTGAAGTCGTCGCCGAGATCCCGCGGTTGACGCCGACCAGACTGCACTCGACGCTCCCGCCGCTCGTTTTCCCGCGAATCCTGCCGTCGATGTTCAACAGGCGGACGCTGCCACCCGAAGTGGCCGCATCGATGTCACCCCGGATGTTGTCCGCATGAATTCCGCCGCCGGAGGTGCGCGCTTCGACATTTCCGTTCACGTTCTTCGCGAGGATGCTACCGCCCGAGGAGCGCAGGTTTGCCGCGCCGGTCGTGTTCGTCAGCTCGACGCTGCCGCCGCTCGTGTGGACGTCGATGGCGTAACGTCGCGGCACCGTTACCTCGATGGATGCCTCGCGGTTCCAGGATCCCCAGTTGAGCCAGTTGGTCTTCCGCAGTCGCAGCGTGACGGTCACCCCGCCGTCCGTCTGCACTGCCTCGAGCTTTGCCTCGTCGAGATCCTCTTCCGAGCCGCGGGCGCTCATGCGGACGGTCACCTGATTCGAATCGCCGCCTGACACACGCACCGTTGCGGAGTCGGAGTCCACGGTCAGCACTCCACCTGGCGAGACCGCGAACGTTCGCTCGAGTTTTTTTTCCGCGGCACCAACGGAGGAGGCGGCCAACAAGGCGAAGGCAATGACGACGTTGCAAAACATTAGAGCTCCCTCTGGACGGCGGTGTGTCAGGTGCGGTTGAGACGGTACGCCTGCGAAGCAGGTTGCAATGGTGGGGATGAATAAAGGGGGCGGCATCGCAGTCGCCCCACGTACGTGGCTTGCCGGCGCCGCGCGAGTCATCATGCAAATGCCGCTTTATCAGGCACTTAGAGGCAATGAATGCCGCGGATTGCCGCCGTAGCCATCCGTCGGACAGGATAACGACGAAATGTCGATCCCTGGCGCGGCCAATCGGCCACCCATCGAACCCAACACCCGTTGGCACTCAGATGTGGGAGAACGACGATGCGAGTCATGGTGATCCTGAAAGCCACCCCGAACAGCGAATCGGGCGTGATGCCGACGATGGAAGACATCGAGAAGACGATCCGCTTCAACGAGGAGATGACGAAGGCGGGGATCCTGAAGGGCGCCGACGGATTGAAGCCCAGCAAGTTCGGCAAGCGCCTCACGTTCCGAGCGCACCGCAAGCCGTCGGTGACGGACGGGCCATTCGCCGAGACCAAGGAGCTGGTCGCTGGCTACTGGATCTGGGAAGTGAAGTCGATGGAAGAGGCGATGGAGTGGGCGATGCGCATTCCCGCGCCGAGCGGGCAGGAGCTGGACGTGGAGGTCCGTCCGTTCTTCGGGCCCGAGGATTTCGGCGAGGAGTTCACGCCGGATCAGCAGAATAGAGTGGAAGAGATGCACCGGACGGTTGAAGCGAAGGCCTGACGTTCATCGTCCCGGGACATTCACGCGGAAAGGGCGCGGTTGATGCCGAAGGCGGCCGCGCCCTCCGCACGTGTCGGAGGGGACATGCCGAAGGTACAACTGCTTCGCTTCCTGGAAATCGCGAAGCAAGATCTGGGAACCCTGCGGCGCACCCTCGTGAAAGGGCCGCTGGCCGAGCGCGAACCGGAATGGTCGGAGTTTCAGCAAGCCATCGATTTGCTGGACGCCGCGCTGAGCCAGTCGGAAAAGAATCTCTTCCCCGCGGCGGCGCAGTCCGTTTCCAGGGCGCTCGCGCTCACGGAAAAATTGAGCGCGAACTATCGGTCGCAGAATCCCGCGATTCGCGATCCGTTCAATCGCACGACGGTTGCGCTCATCGAGGTGCGGCGGGAGTTGGGGCAGGGTTGAGGGACGCGCATTGGCGAATGGATGTATCGCCACGTATGCTGCCGCCAGCGAAAATCGTCGGGGGGCAACATGATGGAAAGGATTCGCGCGTGGATTCTGGTGTTGGCGGTGACGGCCGTGCCGGCGCTTTCAGCCGACAAGCCGGACTTGCCGGGCTATGTCATACCGCGATCGGAAGTGCGCACGCTGCCGGTCAACGCGGCGGGACGTCACTACGCATTGTTCATCGGTCTGCCGGCGAGTTACGACACCGAGCCGAACAAGCGTTACCCGGTGGTATACGTCACCGATGGCTACTGGGATTTCCAGAAGATCACCGCGATCCACGGCCCGCTCGTATACGACAAGTACGCCCCGGAGTTCATCACCGTGGGCATGGGATACGCCGGCGAGAACCTGAACTACGGCGACCTGCGCCGCTGGGAGCTGTCGCCCCTCAAGTTCGGCGCGCCGCTGGAAGCGTCGGGGCATGCCAGGGATTTCCTCGACACGATCGAAAAGGTGTTCATTCCGCTCATCGACAAGGAGTACCGCACGGATCCCAAACATCGCGTGCTCGGCGGCGCGTCGCTCGGCGGCCTGTTCACGCTCTACTCGATGTTCACGAAACCCGACTTGTTCAGTGGATATGTCGCGGTGACACCGGCGGTGCTGGTGGGAAACGATTGGCTCCTGAAGTACGAAGAGGAATTCGCGAAGTCGGGGAAATCCGTTGACGCCAGGCTGTACATGACGACGGGCGGTAACGAAGCGACCAGCTTCGTCGCGCCGATCCTGCGGATGAATCAGCGTTTCGCGTTGCGCAAGTATCCGAAGCTCGAGTACGAGTTCCGGATCATCGACGGCGAGCGTCATGCCGGTAATCAGCTCGAGTCGTACAACCGCGGCTTGCGATTCGTGTTCGCGCCGTTGGCGCCGGAGCAGGGGCCGTCCATCGACGGCGGAAGATGATGCGAATCGATCAGCCTCCGACTTCCGGGTGCCTCTGCAGCAGGTAGATGATCTCGGAGCCCGCCAGGAAGATAGGCCCGTAGCCGTGCGCCGCGAACACGTCCGTCGGGCGAGAGAGATAGAACGTATCGTCCCAGCCGAGACCCGTGCCGATGCAGGTGCCCTCGACCTGGCCGATCGAATTCACTTTGGTCTTCACGCCATTCCAACCGCGTAAGGCGATCGGAGCCCAGGTCGGGCGACTCAGCCAGCCCTTGTTGATGGCGCGCGTGATCGCGAATACGAACATCGCGCTCGACGAGGTCTCCTCGTACGAATCCGGACGATCGAGCAACTGGTGCCAGAGCCCCGAAGGCGCCTGCGTGCGCCGAAGCCCGGCGGCATGCGCCCTGAAGATGCTCAGCAATTGCGATCTCTGCGGATGATCCGTCGGAAGCTCCGTCAGCAACTCGGCCATGGCCATGAACGCCCAGCCGTTGGCCCGCGCCCAGTGGAACGCCGGGTGAGGACTCATCTCCTGGACCCAGCCGTGCATGAACAGGTTGTTCTGCCCCACGAACATCCTCGAGTGGAACTGAATGATCTGTCGCGCGGCGTCGTCGAAGTAGCGGCGGTCGCCCGTGAGCACCGCCATCTGCGTGAGGCAGGGCACGCTCATGTACAGGTCGTCGAGCCACACCGAGTTCGGCAGCGGCTGGTTGCGCTTGAACGTGCCGTCGCTCAGGCGGATCTGCCGCCTCGATACCCAGTTCGCGTAGTTGTCGATCCACGGACGCAGGTTGGTGATTCCGGCGCGTTGCGCCTTGATCATCGCCGCGCACATCGAGCCGGAGTCGTCCAGGTTCTGCGGGAAGAGCACCTTGCGGAGCGAGTAGCTTCCGCTGGCCACGGTCGTCGGGAACGTGTCGTAGGTCGCCGTCGGGTAGTTGGTCCTCATGTGCGCCGCCATGCGCGCGATCCCGGAGAGCCGTGTGTTCACGTAATTGCGGTAGCGCTGGTCGCCCGTGACCGTCGTGGCGCGCAGCATGCCGGCATAGATGACGCCCGCTTCGTACGTGGTGATCCGGATGTCGGTGCGCCCGAACGCGACGTTCCGCGGCATGTTGTCGAGCGAGACCGCGGCGCCCGTGTCGCCGTTGATGGGCCGCAGCGGGGACGCGGTGAGTAGATAGCCATGCACGCGGGTCATGACCGCGCGGATGGATGATTGGGTGGTGGGGGTGGTTTGCGCGAAGGTTGCGCTGGCGCTCAGGAGCGAGGCGATCAAGAGGGCGGGTATGCGAGGCATGGAAGGTTCCTCCGTGAACCTCCGTATAACTTTTCGCACTTGCCGAGCGGATCGGAAAGTCGCCAGACGCGAGCGGCAGGTGTCCTACTGCAGGAGTAGTCTCTGTGACTTTAACGATGCGGGACGGATAGATGGCTCGTTGGGTTAGGGCATTCGCGCAGCGTATCAATCACTTAGACGCGGAGCGCCCGCGCTTTACCCCGTTGGCGGCTGTAAGCGGGCCGACCGCCGGTCAGAGTCCGGAACATTGATCGGCTTCCACAGGGTATGAACGATCAGACATATACGGGAATCCACGACCCATCCCGCCATGAGCCGCTTGCTGGTGGAACATGGAACCCTGAAATAGTCGCGGAGGAAATCGATCGAATCATTGGTGACTTCCAAGGCGCGTTGCGGAGCACAGGCAACTGGCCAACTCATCCATTGGATGATGAGACCCGTAAGCCCAAATGGGCGCTTTATTCCGGCGCAGCAGGAGCCGTTGTGTCGCTTCGACTCCTTCGAAGCGCAGGTTACGCCGCAAGCGATCCTTCGGGACTATTGCGCGATATTCATGCGTCCTATTTGGAAAGCCCTGACTACGGCTATGAAACCGGCCTGCAGTTGGGAGAGATCGGTATTCTGACACCTGCCGTGCTCGCCGATCCGGACGACCGCGCCATATCCGACCGTCTTGCTGCATGCATGAAATCGACGGTCGGTCACCCGGCTCGCGAAATCACGTCGGGCGAGACCGGCATGATGCATGCAGCCTTGACGCTGTTTCGGAAAACCAAGAGTGAGGTATGGAAAGACGTCTATCGCGCAGGAGCGAGTTCACTTTGGGAATCGTGGACCGAACATCCCGAACGCAGCGAGTGGCTTTGGAAAAGCCAGATCTTCGGTTCGGTGCGATGCTACTACGGTGCTTGTCACGGAATCGCGGGGAATGCGCAAGCCTTCATCAGGGGCGCAGATATTCTGCCTAACGACATGATCGAAACGATCGTGCAGCGCGCGGCGCATACGCTCTCGCTAGGAGCATTGAGAGAAGGAACAAGCGTCAATTGGCCCTTGAGCGCCGAGCCCGACTCGGTAGGAAAGAAACGGCTGGTGCAATGGTGTCACGGTGCGGCGGGTATTGTGACCGCGCTCAGTTGTGCGCGAACGTTGGAAGGCATTGATCCGAAAGAGCTCGACGCGCTGGTCGACGATGCAGCTGAACTCGTATGGAAAGCTGGTCCCCTCAAGAAGGGACCCGGGCTATGTCATGGCACCGCTGGAAACGGCTATGCCTTTCTGACTCTCTATCACTGCAGCGGCGAAGAACTTTGGCTGCATCGAGCTCGGCAATTCGCCATGCACGCTATTCAGCAATCTCGTCAAGCCAGAGAACAGTACGGTCAAGGCAGGTACACACTTTGGACAGGCGAAGGTGGACTTGCTGTATACCTCCATCATTGTCTAAAGCCCGAACAGTCTTCGTTTCCAGGGCTGGAGACTTTTTAACTTCAGGAATTCCGTCGTCCCTGGCGTCTGAGTCAAGGCAGATCTCGCGAGGTAGCCTAACTATTGTTCAGGCGCAATTCTCGCTGAACGGGAGTTCATCAATCGAGAATGTGGCTTTGCTCGAGGCGTCGATGAGCGAAAAGGCGCGTCAATGGGTGAGCAGGGTATCTACCGGTCGATTTAGATGGCTCCCTGGGTTGGACTCGAACCAACGACCAACGGATTAACAGTCCGACGCTCTACCGACTGAGCTACCAGGGAACCGAGAACCGGTGAAGGGCGCGCATTCTGGCGACGGCATCGGGCGGCGTCAAGCAATCCTCTCGGAATCAGCCACTTACGGGAAAAAAGTGGCCGATTTTTGCCGCCAGCCTATTGACTGCGGTGGCATTCCCGCGACAAGACCCGGTAAATGTCGATCCGGCCCGGCCCCGTTCGGCAAAGGATCGAACCGAACACTTATCGAAGGAGCAAAACGATGCGAGTCATGGTGATGGTCAAGGCAACCAAGAACAGCGAAGCGGGGATCATGCCGCCCGAGAATCTGCTCGGCGACATGATGAAGTTCAACGAGGAGCTCGTGAAGGCGGGCGTCATGGTTGCGGGCGATGGCCTGAAGCCGAGCTCGCAGGGCAAGCGCGTGCGTTTTACGGGCAATGGCGGCAAGCAGTCGGTCATCGACGGGCCGTTCGCGGAAACCAAGGAGCTGGTCGCGGGCTACTGGATCTGGAACGTCAAATCGATCGACGAGGCGGTCGAGTGGCTGAAGAAGTGCCCGGACCCGATGCCGGGTGAGCCGT